>JBILYW010000015.1:0-14434 GCA_044377555.1 Pseudomonas sp. | reverse complement strand
GCGAGCACGCCCGCTCCTACACTGAGACGTCGTTAAACCTGAATCTGAATCAGAGACCGTAGCTCATCAAACGATCATAACGACGCTTGAGCAGGGTTTCATGGTCCAGCTTGTTGAGCATGTCCAGCTGGGAAATCAGATCGGCACGAATGCTGGCAGATGCCGCAGCCGGGTCACGGTGTGCGCCGCCCAATGGCTCGCCAATCACCTTGTCGACAATACCCAGGCCTTTGAGGCGCTCAGCAGTAATACCCATCGCTTCAGCTGCGTCCGGTGCTTTTTCGGCAGTCTTCCACAGAATCGAGGCGCAGCCTTCCGGCGAGATCACCGCATAGGTCGAGTACTGCAGCATGTTCAACTGATCACAAACGCCAATCGCCAATGCACCGCCAGAACCGCCTTCACCGATAACGGTAGCGATAATCGGGGTTTTCAGGCGCGACATGACGCGCAGGTTCCAGGCAATCGCTTCGCTCTGGTTACGCTCTTCAGCGTCGATACCCGGGTAAGCTCCCGGGGTGTCGATGAAGGTCAGGATCGGCATCTTGAAACGCTCGGCCATTTCCATCAAACGACAGGCCTTGCGATAGCCTTCTGGGCGCGGCATACCGAAGTTGCGGCGAACCTTTTCACGTACTTCACGGCCCTTCTGGTGACCAATCACCATGACTGGCTGATCGTCCAGGCGCGCAATACCGCCAACAATGGCAGCATCGTCGGAGAAGTGACGATCACCATGCAGCTCATCGAACTCGGTGAAGATGTGATCGATGTAGTCCAGTGTGTATGGACGACGCGGGTGACGGGCCAAGCGGGCAATCTGCCAGCTGGTCAGCTTGCCGAAAATATCTTCAGTCAGCGTTTTGCTTTTGTCTTGCAGACGAGAGATTTCATCGCTGATGTTCAGCGAATTGTCATTACCAACCAAGCGCAACTCTTCGATTTTGGCTTGCAGGTCAGCAATCGGCTGTTCGAAATCAAGAAAATTCGGGTTCATAAGCATCCGTCTTGGGTCGGCGGCAAAGCATGCCAGAAGGGTTGAAACCCAGCATTTGCTGGTGTTTCTTGCCTGACTGGGGCAGCCGGTTGATCTGTATCGCGCCTACCTTAAGGGACAGGCGCTCTCAGGTCGAGATTAAAAATTCAGGTCGAGGTCAGGGCGCATCGGTTGCCCCTGACCGTCAACGGTATTGGAGGAAGACGTTGTCTCGCCCGAACTGGTCACGCAGGGCTTGAATCAAGCTGTCTGCCGGGTCGATCCGCCAGGTCTCGCCAAACTGCAACATGGCCTTGGCGTCCTTGCCGGTGTACTCCATGGTGATCGGGCAGGCACCACGATGTTTTTTGAACAGCTCGCCCAACCAGCGCAGTTGATCGCCCTTGAGCGCGGCACGGGTCACTTTCAGGCGCAAACTCTCGGCCAGGCTGGTGCGTGCATCTTCCATGCTCATCACCCGCTTGACCCGCAGACGCAAACCGCCGGAGAAGTCGTCGTTACTGACCTCGCCCTCGACCACCACCATCGCATCGGTCTGCAACAGCGATTGTGCTGAATGGAAGGCCTCGGCAAACAGCGAAGCTTCAATACGCGCCGAGCGATCGTCAAGGGTGATAAAGCCCATTTTGTCGCCCTTTTTGTTCTTCATCACCCGCAACGCGATGATCATCCCGGCAACGGTCTGAGTATCACGAGCAGGCTTGAGATCAATAATGCGCTGACGGGCGAAACGGCGGATTTCGCCTTCATATTCGTCAATCGGATGGCCGGTCAGGTATAGGCCCAGCGTGTCCTTCTCACCTTTGAGCCGCTCCTTGAGTGTCAGTTCCTTGGCCTTGCGGTGATTGGCGTAGACGTCCGCGTCAGCCTCGACAAACAGCCCGCCAAACAGGTCGGCGTGACCACTGTCATGGGTGCGCGCCGTTTGCTCGGCCGCCTTGATCGCCTCCTCCAGCGCCGACAACAACACGGCGCGGTTCTGGTCGATGCTGGCCTGCCAGGCTTTGGGCTCATCATGGAAGAACGGCCCCAGGCGGTCCAGCGCACCACTGCGAATCAGGCCATCAAGGGTTCGCTTGTTGATGCGCTTGAGGTCGACCCGGGCACAGAAGTCGAAGAGATCCGCGAAAGGCCCGTCCTGACGCGCCTCGGTAATGGCTTCAACCGGCCCCTCGCCAACCCCTTTGATGGCCCCAAGACCGTAAATGATCCGGCCTTCATCGTTAACCGTGAACTTGAACTCCGAGGCATTCACATCCGGCGCGTCGAGACGCAACTTCATGCTGCGAATTTCTTCGATCAGGATCACGACTTTGTCGGTGTTGTGCATATCCGCCGACAGTACCGCAGCCATGAAGGGCGCCGGGTAGTGGGTTTTCAGCCATGCCGTCTGGTACGACACCAGGCCGTAAGCGGCGGAGTGGGATTTGTTGAAGCCATAACCGGCGAATTTCTCCACCAGGTCGAAAATGTTACCGGCCAGGTCGGCATCGATATTGTTGTTGGCACAACCTTCAATAAAGCCGCCGCGCTGCTTGGCCATCTCTTCGGGCTTTTTCTTGCCCATGGCACGACGCAGCATGTCGGCACCGCCGAGGGTATAACCGGCCATGACCTGGGCAATCTGCATCACCTGTTCCTGATACAGGATGATGCCGTAGGTCGGTGCCAATACTGGCTTGAGACCTTCGTACTGATAGTCGGAGTGCGGGTACGCCAGTTCGGCACGCCCGTGTTTACGATTGATAAAGTCATCAACCATACCGGACTGCAACGGTCCCGGACGGAACAGGGCCACCAGTGCGATCAAGTCTTCCAGGCAGTCGGGCTTGAGCTTTTTGATCAGCTCTTTCATGCCGCGCGACTCGAGCTGGAACACCGCCGTGGTCTCGGCCTTTTGCAGCAGCTGGTACGTAGGCTTGTCGTCCAGCGGGATAAAAGCGATATCCAGTGGTGGCTCGTCAACCTTGGCACGATCACGGTTGATGGTTTTCAGCGCCCAGTCGATAACCGTCAGGGTCCGCAACCCCAGGAAGTCGAACTTCACCAGGCCAGCAGACTCAACGTCATCCTTGTCGAACTGGGTAACCAGGCCGCCGCCCTCTTCGTCGCAGTAAATCGGCGAAAAGTCTGTCAGTTTGGTCGGCGCGATAACCACACCACCGGCGTGCTTACCGACGTTGCGCACAACGCCTTCAAGCTTGCGAGCCATTTCCCAGATTTCGGCGGCCTCTTCATCTACCTTGATGAAGTCGCGCAGAATCTCTTCTTGCTCGTAGGCTTTTTCCAGGGTCATGCCGACTTCGAAGGGAATCATCTTCGACAGACGATCCGCCAGCCCGTAGGACTTGCCCTGAACCCGCGCCACGTCACGTATTACCGCCTTGGCGGCCATCGAACCAAACGTGATGATCTGACTTACCGCGTTGCGACCGTATTTTTCGGCCACATACTCGATTACCCGGTCACGACCATCCATGCAGAAGTCGACGTCGAAGTCGGGCATCGATACCCGTTCCGGGTTAAGGAATCGCTCGAACAGCAGGTCATATTCCAGAGGGTCAAGGTCAGTAATTTTCTGCACATAGGCCACCAGTGACCCGGCACCCGAACCACGGCCCGGCCCCACTGGCACGCCGTTACTCTTGGCCCACTGGATGAAGTCCATCACGATCAGGAAGTAACCCGGGAACCCCATCTGGATAATGATATCCAGCTCGAAGTTCAGCCGGTCGACATACACCTGACGCTTGGTTTCGTAATCTTCAGTGGTGTCTTTGGGCAACAGAACGCTCAGGCGATCTTCCAGACCATCAAAAGACACTTTGCGGAAATACTCATCGATGGTCATGCCATCGGGGATCGGGAAGTTGGGCAAAAAGTGCTTGCCCAGCTTGACTTCAATATTGCAACGCTTGGCGATTTCGACCGAGTTTGCCAGTGCGTCAGGCAAGTCACTGAACAGCTCGGCCATTTCCGCGGCGCTTTTGAGGTACTGCTGGTCACTGTAGTTTTTGGAACGACGCGGGTCATCGAGGGCGCGGCCCTCACCGATGCAAACGCGGGTTTCGTGAGCCTCGAAGTCCTCTTGGCGCAAGAAGCGCACGTCGTTTGTCGCAACAAGTGGCGCGCCGACCTCTTCAGCCAGCGCAACCGCTGCGTGCAGATGCTCTTCGTCATTAGGGCGCTTGGTGCGCTGAACTTCCAGATAGAAACGATCCGGGAACACCGTCATCCATTCGCGCGCCAGAACTTGGGCCTCTTCAGTGTTGCCACTGATCAGCGCGACACCAATCTCGCCCTCCTTCGCCGCCGAAAGCATGATCAAGCCTTCAGCAGCCTCGGCCACCCACTCGCGCTCGATGATGACCTGACCGTTGCGCTGGCCATCGATAAAACCACGGGAGATCAGCTCGGTCAGGTTGCGATAACCCACGCCGTTCATCGCCAGCAGGCTGATACGGCTCACCGGGTTTTCCGGGTCCTTGTTCGACAACCACAGATCAGCACCGCAGATTGGCTTGATGCCGCCGCCCATGGCTGCCTTGTAGAATTTGACCAGGGAGCACATGTTGTTCTGATCAGTCACCGCGACAGCGGGCATATTCATGCCCGCAAGGGTTTTGATCAGCGGTTTGATCCGCACCAGGCCATCGACCAGGGAATATTCAGTGTGCAGGCGCAGATGAACGAATGAAGCCGGCATGGTGATCCTGTCTATAAGCTTTGAGAAACAACAAGGCCCGGATTGTACCGGGCCTTGGCAAAAACATCAGCCTCGCGGCTAAACCTCGAGCGCTTCCCATGCGCGACGCACCGGGCCAAACGAGCGCCGGTGAATCGGGGTAGGCCCCAGACGCTCGAGCGCTTCAAGGTGCACAGGCGTCGGGTAACCCTTGTGCCCACCGATGCCATAGCCCGGGTAGATCAACTCAAAGGCAGCCATTTCACGATCACGACTGACCTTGGCCAGGATCGATGCCGCGGCAATGGCCGGCACTTTACTGTCGCCTTTCACCACGGCTTCAGCAGGCATGGCCAGCTTGGGGCAGCGATTGCCGTCAATCATCGCCAGTTTAGGGGTGATGCTCAGCCCTTCCACGGCGCGCTGCATGGCCAGCATGGTGGCATGCAGAATATTCAGCTCATCGATTTCTTCGACTTCCGCCCGTGCAATGCACCAGCTCAGGGCTTTCTCACAGATTTCGTCATAGAGTTTTTCACGACGTGCCTCGGTGAGTTTTTTCGAGTCGTTGAGCCCTGCGATAGGCCGGGCGGGATCCAGAATTACGGCGGCCGTCACGACAGCACCGCACAATGGGCCACGGCCTACTTCGTCGACTCCGGCCACGAGATCTTCGACCAGATCGACCAGGTTGAAGTCCAATCCGATTTGCATGGTTACTTTACTCACTTGGATTGTGCGATCAGGTCCAGCACCGCTTTGGCGGCCTGATTGGAAGCGTCGAGACGCAAGGTGCGATGAATCTCGTCAAAGCCCCGGGTTTGCTCTTCACCACCCTCCAGCAAAGGCAGCAAGGTCTGAGCCAGCGCCTCGGGAGTGGCAGCATCCTGCAAGAGCTCGGGCACCAGCATCCGCTGCGCAAGCAAGTTGGGCAACGATACGTACGGGCTTTTGACCAGACGCTTGAGAATCCAGAACGTCAGACGCGCCAGGCGATAAGCCACTACCATCGGCCGCTTGTAGAGCAAAGCCTCAAGGGTTGCCGTACCTGAAGCGATCAGCACCGCATCGCAGGCCGCCAATGCCAGGTGTGACTGGCCATTCAGCAGGGTCAACGGCAGGTCACGCCCCACCAGCAACTGTTCGATTTGTTCGCGACGAGCGGCATTGGCGCAAGGCAATACAAAACGCACATCAGGTCGGGCATCACGAATTTTTTGCGCAGCATCGAGAAACAACCCGCCGAGCTTGCCCACTTCGCCACCACGGCTGCCGGGCATCAAAGCGACCAGCGGGCCGTCAGGCAGCCCCAACTCGGCGCGAGCACCGGCTCGGTCAGCTTCAAGAGGGATGGTGTCCGCCAGCGAATGCCCAACGAAACGCACCGGTACCCCGTGCTCTTCGTAGAATCGGGCCTCGAAAGGCAATAGCGTGAGCATCAAATCGCAGCCTTCGCGAATTTTCAGCACTCGCTTCTGCCGCCACGCCCATACGGACGGGCTGACGTAATGCACGGTTTTGATCCCGGCACGACGTAATTGAAGTTCGATATTGAGGGTGAAGTCAGGCGCATCGATACCGATAAATACATCGGGTTTTTCAGCAATCAGAGTCTGCACCAGGAGCTTGCGGCGCTTGAGCAGCTCACGCAGGCGGCCCAGCACTTCAACCAGGCCCATCACAGACAGGCGCTCCATCGGGAAGTAAGAGCTCATGCCCTCGGCCTCCATCAATGGGCCGCCAACACCGATAAATTCGATATCAGCATGCTGAGCCTTGAGTGCCCGCATCAACCCCGAGCCCAATATGTCGCCCGAGGCCTCCCCCGCCACCAGCGCAATACGCAATCTGGCCATGACTAGCGCGTAATGCCGCGGGTTGAAGACTGGATGGACTCGACAAACATGGCGACTTCCGGGAACTGGGTGGCAGGCTCGGCCAACTCGGCCAGCGCCTGATCAACGGTCAGCCCCTGACGGTAAACCACCTTGTAGGCGCGACGCAGCGCATGAATGGCATCTTCACTGAAACCACGCCGGCGCATGCCTTCAAAGTTCATGCTGCGCGCTTGCGCAGGGCTGCCAAACACGGTCACAAACGCAGGTACGTCCTTGCCAATGGCTGTGCCCATGCCCGAAAAACTATGGGCACCAATATGGCAGAACTGATGAACCAGGGTAAAACCTGACAGGATCGCCCAGTCCCCCATGTGCACATGGCCCGCCAGTGCGGAGTTGTTGACCAGGATGCAATGGTTGCCGATAACGCTGTCATGCCCGATATGGGCATAGGCCATCACCAGGTTGTGATCACCCAGCGTTGTTTCGGCACGGTCCTGAATTGTCCCGCGATGGATGGTGACCCCTTCACGAATAACGTTGTGGTCACCGATCACCAGGCGGGTTTCCTCACCTTTGTACTTCAGATCAGGCGTGTCCTCGCCTACCGAAGAAAACTGGTAGATGCGATTGTGCTTACCGATCCTGGTTGGGCCCTTGAGAATCACATGCGGCCCAATCACTGTCCCCTCGCCGATTTCCACACCTGCGCCGACGATCGACCAAGGGCCGACCTCGACGTCGTCGGCCAGTATGGCCGTCGGATCGATGATTGCGCGAGGGTCAATCAAACTCATAGTTTGCGTTCCGCACAGATGATTTCAGCCGAGCATACCGCTTTGCCGTCAACCGTTGCCTGGCATTCAAACTTCCAGATGGAGCGCTTGCAGCTCAGGAACTTGGCCTCAAGGATCAACTGATCCCCTGGCAGCACGGGCTGACGGAAGCGCAACTTGTCGGAGCCTACGAAGTAATAGAGCGTGCCGTCAGCTGGCTTGAGGTCCATCATCTTGAAGCCAAGAATGCCGGCAGCCTGGGCCATCGCCTCAATGATCAGCACGCCGGGCATGATCGGGTGCGCCGGGAAGTGGCCATTGAAGAAAGGCTCATTGATGCTGACATTCTTGTAGGCACGAATGCGCTTGTTCTCGACATCCAGATCCACCACTCGGTCCACCAGCAGGAACGGGTAACGGTGGGGCAGATATTCGCGAATCTCGTTGATGTCCATCATTTCGTGGGGAAGCCTGTAATAAAGATTGGGCGCGCGCGACTAAGGCGCGCTCCTCTAGCAAATCAAGGAAGCAAATCAGAGGTTCTGCTGTCTTGATATGGAAATTGTATTAGCCTTTTGAAGAAGCTTTACCGCCAGGGGTCACTTCCCGACGCGCTTTTCCAGTTGTTTCAACCGCCGGGCTATATCGTCCAGCTGACGAATGCGTGCCGCACTTTTGCGCCACTCAGCCGCTGGCTGCATTGCGGTACCGGAAGAATAGGCACCCGGCTCGGTAATCGAGTGGGTCACCATGGTCATGCCAGTCAAGAACACATTGTCACAAACTTCAATGTGCCCCACCAAACCGACACCGCCTGCCAACATGCAGTGCTTGCCGATTTTAGTGCTACCGGAAATCCCCACACAGGCCGCCATGGCCGTATGGTCACCGATCTGAACGTTGTGTGCGATCTGGATCTGGTTGTCCAGCTTGACGCCATTACCGATCAGCGTGTCAGCCAAGGCACCGCGGTCGATGGCGGTGTTAACGCCAATTTCGACATCATCACCGATGGTTACACCACCAATCTGCGCGATCTTCTGCCACACACCCTTCTCGTTGGCAAAGCCAAAACCTTCACCACCCAGGACGGCACCGGACTGAATCACCACGCGCTTGCCGATGCGTACATCGTGATAAAGCGTCACTCGGGGAGCCAGCCAGCCACCTTCGCCGATCTCGCAGCGCGCACCGATAAAGCAATGCGGGCCAACGGTAACGCCTGCAGCAATCCGCGCACCACTTTCGATTACCGCAAATGCGCCAATGCTGGCCGCAGGGTCAACCACTGCGTCAGCAGCAATCACCGCTGAAGGGTGAACCCCGGCAGTTGCTTTGGGCTTTGGGTCGAACAGGTGTGAAATTCGGGCATAGGCCAGATAAGGATCGGGAACAACCAGTGCATCACCGGCATATTCCTCGGCATCGGCAGCCTTGAGCAATACAGCTCCAGCCTGACAATCAACCAGGAATTTTCGGTACTGGGGGTTGGCCAGAAAGCTCAACTGAGCTGGGCCAGCCTCTTGTAAAGTGGCTAGCCCAGTGATTTCTTTCTCCGCAGAGCCACGCAAGGTGGCTCCCAGGAACTCGGCCAATTGGCCGAGTTTTATAGTCGCAGTCATAATTACTTCAGCTGATTCATGCGCTCGATAACTTGGCGAGTGATGTCGTACTGAGGTTTAACATCAATCACAGCACCACGCTCGAACACCAGGTCAAAGGCGCCTTTTTTGATGACTTCTTCAACAGCGCTGTCCAGTTTCGGCTTCAGCTGCTTCAGCATTTCACGATCCGCAACGGCTTTGGCTTCATTCAGCTCTTTAGACTGGAACTGAAAGTCACGAGCCTTTTGCTTGAATTCAAGCTCCAGACGCTCACGCTCGCCTTGCTGCATTTTGTCGCCGCCCTTGACCAGACGATCCTGGATGCCTTTGGCACTGCTTTCCAGGCTTTTCAGTTTGGTCAGTTGCGGACCGAATTTTTTCTCGGCATCCACGGCATAACGCTTGGCGGCGTCGGATTCCAGCAAGGCCATCTGATAGTTCAGTACGGCAATTTTCATGTCGGCAAACGCCGGACCTGCTACCAGAACCGAAGCCAGGAGAACCAATTGAGTCAACTTACGCACGATGCACTCCTAAAAAATCCGTTGTCTGTATCTGAAGTCAGGCTTTAGAAAGTCTGGCCGAGGGAGAATTGGAACACTTGGGTGTCTGCGTCATCCGGTTTCTTGATCGGCATGGCCAAGCTGAAGCTCAGCGGGCCAAGCGCAGTAACCCAAGTCACACCAACACCGACAGAACTGGCCAAATTACTGAAGCCAATATCGCAATCTTTGGTGTCGCCCTTGCAGTTGGTGTCGAACACGTTACCCACATCCCAGAATACGGAGGTCCGCAGGGAGCGCTGATCTTTCACGAACGGCATCGGGAACAGAACTTCAACACCACCCTGGATCAGCACGTTACCACCAAATGGCAGCGGGTCTTGATCCGGGTCAGCAATAGTGCCGGGGTTATTGCCGCTGCTTGGAGTACTGCGCGGGCCCAGGGTGCTGTCTTTGAAACCACGTACCGAGTTGAAACCACCGGCGTAGTAGTTCTCATAGAACGGCAGACCAGCGGTCGAACCATAACCATCACCATAGCCCAGCTCTGTGTGCAGACGCATGGTGTAGGTATCAGTCAGTGGCTGGAACAACTGTGCACGGTAATCCAGTTTATAGAACTGCAGATCGCTGCCAGGAATCGTGGATTCCAGTACCAGGCTCTGCGAGCTGCCACGAGTTGGCAATACGCCTTTGTTCAGAGTCGATTCTGACCAGCCTACCGACGCCTTGAAGTTGAGGTACTTGTCGCCTTCACGGTTTACGAAGTCGAAGATCTCATCAACGGTGTATTGACCGGTACTGATTTCATCCTGCTGCACGGTCAGACCGTATGTCAGACGCGATGTGTCGCTGATCGGGTAGCCCATGGTGATACCAGCGCCCAGGCTGTCCACCGAATAGTTTGCTACGTCAACGTCCAGCTCTTTGTAGTCAGTGGTGCGGTAGAAGGCGTTGTAACCCAGGCTCACGCCATCAGCAGTCCAGTACGGATCGACATAACTGAAGTTGTAACGGCTCTGGTATTCGCTACGGGTCAAACCGAGGCTGACCTTGTTACCCGTGCCCAGGAAGTTGTTCTGGGTGATCGAACCACCAAGGATCAGGCCTGCGCTCTGCGCAAAACCAACGCTGGCGGTGATCGAGCCCGATGCTTGTTCTTCAACTGCGTAGTTAACGTCAACCTGATCGTCAGTACCGGGTACTGCAGGCGTTTCTACGTTTACTTCCTTGAAGAAGCCCAGACGCTCAAGGCGAACCTTGGACTGGTCAATCAGGTAAGTCGACGCCCAGCCACCTTCCATCTGGCGCATTTCGCGACGCAGTACTTCGTCTGCCGACTTGGTGTTGCCACGGTAGTTGATGCGGTTAACGTAAGCACGCTTGCCCGGGTCAACCACAAAGGTAATGGCTACAGTGTGATCTTCAGGGTTTGGCTGAGGTACGCCGTTGACGTTGGCGAAGGTGTAGCCTTCGTTACCCAGACGACGGGTAATCAACTCGGAGGTGGTGGTCATCAGCTTGCGCGAGAACACCTGGCCCGGCTGAACCAGCAACAGCGACTTGATCTGGTCTTCAGGAACCTTGAGATCGCCGCTCAGCTTCACTTCACCGACGTTGTACTTTTCGCCTTCATTCACGTTGACCGTGATGTAGACGCTTTTCTTGTCAGGCGTGATCGATACCTGGGTCGAAGCGATATCCATATTGATATAGCCGCGATCAAGGTAGTAAGAACGCAGGCGCTCCAGGTCACCCGACAGCTTTTCACGTGCGTACTTGTCGTCATTCTTGAAGAACGACAACCAGTTCGTGGTTTTCAGCTCGAACAGGTCAACCAGATCTGCTTCAGGGAAGACAGTGTTACCCACCACGTTGATGTGCTGGATAGCCGCAACGGTGCCTTCGTTGATATTGACCTTCAAGGCAACGCGGTTACGCGGCTCAGGTACCACTTCGGTGTCTACCGTCGCCGAGTAGCGGCCTTGGGCAACATACTGACGTTGCAGCTCGTTGCGCACGCCTTCAAGGGTGGCGCGCTGGAAAATCTCACCTTCGGCCAGCCCCGACTGTTTCAGACCTTTCATCAGGTCATCAGTGGAGATCGCCTTGTTCCCGTCAATGGTGATGCTCGAGACGGAAGGACGTTCGACAACCGTGATAACAAGCACATTGCCATCACGACCCAGTTGGATATCCTGAAAGAACCCGGTTTTGAACAACGCACGAGTGGATTCCACCAAGCGGCGGTCATCCGCGGTCTCACCTACGTTCAGAGGCAACGCGCCAAACACGCTACCGGCGGAAACCCGCTGGAGCCCGTTGACACGGATATCAGAGATAGTGAAGGACTCGGCGTGAACTTCGGCGATCATCAGTACGGCGAGAACCGCAGTTAGCAGCAGACGTTTCATGAAGTCCTTTCTTATTCCAACTGGCAATAAACAAACTGCCGCAAAATGCGGCAGATTCGCAATTCAGCGAAGCGTTTACAGACGGCCCAGGTCGTTGATCAAGGCAAGTAACATCACCCCGACCACCAAGCTGATACCGATCTGCATTCCCCAACCCTGCACCCGATCCGACAAGGGACGACCACGCGCCCACTCGATCAGATAAAACAACAAATGCCCCCCATCCAGTACTGGTATGGGCAACAAGTTCAGAACTCCCAGGCTGATACTCAGATAAGCCAGAAAATTCAGGAAATCCGCGACACCCGACTGGGCAGAAGCGCCCGCCACTTTAGCAATGGTTATCGGTCCACTCAAGTTTTTTACCGAGAGCTCGCCGAACAACATTTTCTTGAGTGAGTCGAGCGTCAAAATGCTCATGGTCCAGGTGCGTTTTGCCCCTTCACCGATTGCGGCAAGCGGGCCATAACTGACCTCACGAATCATCGATGGTGGCCAATCGATACCCTTCACCCCGGCACCCAGATACCCGGTTGCCGCCTTGCCTTCGCCGCGAGCAGCCAGCGTGACCGGAATATCGACAGGCACGCCATCACGCTCTACACGCAATACAACGCGGGCTTCAGGGTGAACACGCACCCAGTCCACGACCTGCTGCCAGTCCTTGACCACCTGATCATTCATGGCCAGCAGCTTGTCACCGGTTTTAAGCCCGGCAGCCTGGGCCGGTCCTTTCGGGTCGAGCTCTGCCAGAACCGCAGGCAACTCGGGACGCCAAGGGCGAATACCCAAAGAGGCGATAGGGTCCGGCTCATCAGCAGCCTTGAGCCAGTCCTTCAATACAAGTTGGTGCAAAGCTTCAGCGGTGGAGCCGGGCTCGCGCACGACAACCTGCATGGAACCACTTTCGCCCAGGCGACGAACCAGTTGAAGATTGACATTGGACCAGCCGGTGGTTGGCTCGCCATCAATGGACACGATTTCCTGACCCGCCACCAGACCTGCCTGTGCCGCCAGACTGCCGCTTTCTACCGCGCCAATGACCGGCCGCACTTGCTGGCTGCCCATCATTGCCAACACCCAGAAAAAAACCATCGCCAGCATAAAGTTGGCGATTGGCCCGGCAGCGACAATAGCAATGCGCTGGCCGACTGTTTTGCGATTGAACGATTGATCGAGCTGGTCGGCCGGCACCTCGCCTTCGCGCTCGTCGAGCATTTTTACGTAGCCGCCCAACGGGATCGCGGCGACGACAAATTCGGTACCCTGGCGGTCATGCCAGCGCAGCAGGGGTGTACCGAAGCCCACGGAGAAACGCAGAACCTTCACGCCACAACGGCGCGCCACCCAAAAGTGACCGAATTCATGAAAAGTGACCAACACCCCCAATGCCACCAGGGTGCCAACAATCATATAGAGCGCACTCATCTACTTTCTCCGCGATTCTGTCCGGTTCCGGCAAGCACCACTTTTCAGCCGTTACGGCTCAACCACTGCTCAGCCAGCACTCGAGCCTTGCCATCAGCGGCAAATACCGCCTCCAGTTCGTCTACGGCGACCACAGGCTCGCTATTTAACACGTCTTCAATAATACGGGCGATCTGCGGATAGCGGATTCGTCCATCCAGAAAAGCTGCGACCGCAACCTCGTTCGCCGCATTGAGCATCGCTGGCGCGCTATTACCTGCCATGGCCGCCTCGCGAGCCAGACGCAAGCAAGGGAAACGTTGCTCGTCCGGGCGCTGAAAGTCCAGCCGCGCGACAGCAAACAGGTCCAGCGGCGCAACACCCGAGTCAATGCGCTCTGGCCAGGCCAGGGCATTGGCAATAGGGGTACGCATATCCGGATTGCCCAACTGGGCCAGCACCGAGCCATCCACATAATCGACCAGCGAATGGATCACGCTTTGCGGATGGATAACCACTTCAACCTGGTCCGGCCTGGCATCGAACAACCAGCAAGCCTCGATCAATTCAAGGCCCTTGTTCATCATGCTGGCCGAATCCACCGAAATCTTGCGCCCCATCGACCAGTTGGGATGGGCGCAGGCTTGATCCGGCGTAACGTGTTCAAGTTCGGCCAGGGGCGTTTCACGGAAAGGACCACCAGACGCTGTCAGAAGAATCCGACGAACACCCACAGCTCCCAGTCCGCGCGCGAAATCCTGTGGCAAACACTGGAAGATCGCATTGTGCTCACTGTCAATCGGCAGCAATACCGAGCCACTGCGACGCACGGCCTGCATGAACAGGTCGCCCGTCATCACCAGTGCTTCCTTGTTCGCCAACAAGATCTTCTTGCCGGCATTCACTGCCGCCAGCGTTGGACGAAGGCCCGCAGCGCCCACGATTGCCGCCATCACCGAGTCAACTTCAGGCGCGGAGGCTATCTGACACAAGCCCTCCTCACCCACCAGCACTTCGGTGTTGAGCCCTGCAGCGCGCAGGTCAGCCTGCAGCTGGCTGGCAGTGTGCTCATGAGGCACAACCACAACCTGCGGACGATGCTTGATGCACAAGGCCAGTAACTCGGCGATACGGCTATATCCACTCAGGCCGAAGACCTGGTACCGATCAGGGTGACGTGCAACAACATCCAGGGTACTCAGGCCAATGG
>JBILYW010000302.1:0-4956 GCA_044377555.1 Pseudomonas sp. | reverse complement strand
AAATTGCTGCAGCGGGTATTCGCCCAGGCGGGTGACGAAGCAGTCAACGGCTGGCTGGCGATCAATCATGCTCTGGGGCAAAGCCGCCACGCCTGACCTGCCGACGCCTCGGCGCATCTGATTGGCCGGAAGGCTGGCCCGGCATTTCGTCTACAATTTGAAAAACATTATTTGCTTTATTTGTATACAAAAGCATAATTCATCTCGCCTGCGTTCCTGACCTAAAAGTCAGAAAACCTGTCACCCGCCTCATCCAGTGCCCTTAAAAACAATAAAAGCCTGAGGAATTACCGTGGACAGCCAAAAGTCAGAAACACCCGCCCTGGACCTTTCACCCCCCACCTCACGGGGCTTGCTGGAACGTCTGTTCAAACTGTCGCTGCATGGCACCACGGTCAAGACCGAACTAATCGCCGGGCTGACCACCTTTATCACCATGGCCTACATCATTTTCGTAAACCCCAACATCATGGCCGATGCAGGGATTGACCATGGCGCCGCCTTTGTGGCGACCTGCATCGCCGCCGCGCTCGGCAGCCTGCTGATGGGGCTCTACGCCAACTGGCCAGTAGGACTGGCGCCAGGCATGGGCCTGAATGCGTTTTTCACCTACACAGTGGTCGGCACCATGGGCTACAGCTGGGAAACGGCACTGGGCGCAGTTTTTGTCTCCGGCGTGCTGTTCCTGATTCTGACCCTGTCACGGATACGCGAATGGTTGCTCAACAGCATTCCTGTCAGTCTGCGCTACGCCATGGGTGCCGGGGTTGGCTTGTTTCTGGGGATCATCGGCCTGAAAACCTCAGGCATCATCGTCGACAGCCCGGCAACCCTGATCAAGCTCGGCTCGCTGCGTGACCCCGCCCCGCTGCTGGCCGCCGTGTGCTTTTTGCTGATTGCGATCCTCAGCTACCACCGGGTGTTCGGCGCGATCCTGATCAGCATCATCGCTGTCACTCTGGCCGGCTGGGGCCTGGACCTGGTGCACTACAACGGCATCATGTCCGCACCGCCGAGCCTGGCGCCGACCTGGATGGCCATGGACCTCAAGGGTGTGTTCAATATCAGCATGATCAGCGTGGTATTGGCCTTCCTGTTTGTCCACATGTTCGACACCGCCGGGACCCTGATGGGCGTGGCCCAGCGCGCCGGGCTGGTCAAGGCCGACGGCAGGATCGAAAACCTGTCACGGGCACTCAAGGCGGACAGTGCCTCCAGCGTGTTCGGGGCCGTGGTCGGCGTGCCACCTGTCACCAGCTACGTCGAAAGCGCCGCCGGCGTGGCAGCGGGCGGGCGAACCGGGCTTACCGCCGTGACCGTGGGCGTGTTATTTGTCGCCGCCATGTTCTTTGCCCCCCTGGCTGGCATGATCCCCGCTTATGCCACCGCAGGCGCACTGATCTACGTGGCGATGCTGATGATGGGCGGCATGCAGCACATCAACTGGGACGAGCCCACCGACTGCATCCCGGCAATCGTGACCATGATCATGATGCCGCTGACCTTCTCGGTGGCGGACGGAATTGCCCTGGGCTTTATCAGTTACGTGGCCCTCAAGGCGGGCACCGGCAAGTACCGCGAAATTTCCGTCAGCTTGTGGGTGCTCTGCGCTATTTTCATCGCCAAGTTTATTTATCTGTAAACCGGGCGGTATCAACCGGCCCCGCCCATAGTGCGGGGCGTTTGTTGCATGGGAGGAAGTGATGAGTCTGGAAACCTGGCTGCTGTTCAGCAGCGCGGCATTGGTGGTAATCCTGATTCCGGGGCCACTGTCGTTATTGATGATCAGCAACAGTTTGAACTACGGTTTACGCCGCTCGTACCCTGCGTTTCTGGGCGGTGTTTTTGCATCGATCTGCCTGCTCAGTGCTTCGGCCCTGGGTTTGGGGGCCTTGCTGCTGGCCTCGGAAAAACTCTTCAGCGCCCTGAAAATCGTCGGTGCGCTGTATCTGTTTTACCTCGCCTGGCAAAGCTGGAAGCAATCGCGCCAGCCGGCCACCGCAGTCAATGTGCCCCAGGCTGCACCAATACCGCGCTTCACCGCCCTGTTTGGGCGCGCGTTTGTACTGGGCGCCAGCAATCCAAAAGACATTCTGTTCTTTGCCGCCTTCCTGCCGCAGTTTCTCAACCCCGACCTGCCCTTCCTCAACCAGTTGCTGGTAATGATCGCCACCTGGACCGTGCTCGACCTGCTGTGCAAGCTGGCCTACGGCCTTGGCGCCCATGGCGCGGCGGGCTATCTGCGCAGCGGCAAGGGCCAGAGCTGGTTTAACCGCGTCAGCGCCGGCCTGTTTGGGGTGGCGGGTACGGCGTCGTTGTTGAGTCGCTGATACAGCACCGCATTTGTGGGAGCGGGCTTGCTCGCGATACGGGCGACGCAGTTTTTCTGGATGACCGCGTCGACGCCATCGCGAGCAAGCCCGCTCCCGCAGCTTATTTGTTTGCGGGCAAAAAAAAGCCCGCAGTGTGAGCGGGCAAATAACCACATGCGCAGATCGTGAATCTCTAGCTCCCGCGATAAGTCGAGTAGCTGTAAGGCGAAATCAATAGCGGGACATGGTAGTGATCCTGCTCGGCACTGATGCCGAAACGCAGTACCACCACATCCAGAAAAGCCGGCTGCGGCAACTGCACACCCCGTGCGCGGTAGTAATCACCGGCACTGAACTGCAACTGGTAGACCCCCGAACGGTAGGTCTCACCCTCCAGCAGCGGCGCATCGCAGCGGCCATCGCTGTTGGTCAGTGCCGACGCCACCAACTCCAGCTGTGAACCTTCAACCCGATACAGCTCGACCTTGATCGAGCTGCCCGGGCAGCCGTGCGCTGCATCCAAAACGTGCGTAGTCAAACGTCCCATTGATTCTGCGACCTCCCGAACCGGTGAATAAAACGGTTGCTGAACTCGTTTGGCGTACCAAAAAGCTCGACGAAGCAAGATTAATACACTTATTAAAAAAATTGTACACAATTAAAAGTGCTATCGAAGCAGCCCCGCAAACCACGGGGCCCAGACACCTGACTCCGTCAACAACGCAGCCCATAGCGACTTTATGTTCATAACCTGACTAATCAGGCAAGTTTTTTGCAAGTACTCTTCCAGCGCAAGGCGTGGTAGAAATAGACGAAATCAGGGTTACAAATGCTTTATAAAGTTGTATACAATCAGGCCATCGCAGTGACGCCAGGTCTGGCCAATCGACTGTTAACACGAACAATAAGGAAGACTGTAGTGAGCGCTGACTACCCACGCGACCTGATTGGTTACGGTCCCAACCCTCCGCATCCGCATTGGCCGGACAACGCCCGTATCGCCCTGTCTTTCGTACTCAACTACGAGGAAGGCGGCGAACGCAACATCCTGCACGGTGACAACGAGTCAGAAGCCTTCCTGTCGGAAATGGTTTCCGCGCAGCCGCTGCAAGGCGAGCGCAACATGAGCATGGAATCCCTTTATGAGTACGGTAGCCGCGCAGGCGTGTGGCGTGTGCTCAAGTTGTTCCGCGAATTCGATATCCCGCTGACGGTGTTTGCCGTGGCGATGGCCGCCCAGCGCCACCCGGATGTCATCCGTGCCATGGTCGCGGCCGGGCATGAGATATGCAGCCACGGCTATCGCTGGATCGACTACCAGTACATGGATGAAGCCCTTGAGCGCGAACATATGCTCGAAGCGATCCGCATCCTCACCGAAATCAGCGGCGAACGCCCGCTGGGCTGGTACACCGGCCGCACCGGCCCCAATACCCGGCGGCTGGTGATGGAAGAAGGCGGTTTCTTGTATGACTCGGACACCTATGACGACGACCTGCCCTACTGGGAGCCGAACAACCCCACCGGCAAACCGCACCTGGTGATCCCTTACACCCTGGACACCAATGACATGCGCTTCACCCAGGTGCAGGGTTTCAACACCGGCGAGCAGTTTTTCCAGTACCTCAAGGATGCGTTCGATGTGCTGTACGCCGAAGGTGCAGAGTCGCCGAAAATGCTATCCATCGGCCTGCATTGCCGCCTCATTGGCCGCCCTGCGCGTCTCGCCGCCCTCAAGCGTTTTATCGAATACGCCAAGGGGCACGAGCACGTCTGGTTCACCCGCCGCGTGGACATCGCCCGCCACTGGCACGCCACCCATCCTTATGTTGCAGAGACTGCCCAATGAGCACCTTCAAGACCCTCAAGCCTTCAACCCTGAGTCGTGAAGCGTTCGTGGCGGCCTTTGCCGATATTTACGAACACTCGCCCTGGGTTGCTGAAAAAGCCTTCGACCTGGGCCTGGACAGCAGCGTCGACACCATCGAGACCCTGCACCAGCGCATGAGTGACATTTTGTTGAGCGCCGATCACGCCAGCCAGCTGGCATTGATCAACGCTCACCCGGACCTGGCGGGCAAAGCAGCCGTCCAGGGCCAGCTTACCGAAGCCAGTACCCATGAACAGGCTGGCGCCGGTATTCACCAATGCACGGCCGAAGAGTTCCAACGCTTCACCGAGCTGAACGAAGCCTACAAAGCCAAGTTCAAGTTTCCCTTCATCATGGCGGTAAAAGGCAGCGACCGGCACCAGATCCTCGCCGCGTTCGAAACCCGCATCCACAACCCGGCAGACGTCGAGTTCAAATGCGCGTTGGCAGAAATCAACAAAATTGCCCTGTTCCGATTGCTCCAGCTCTAAGCCGAACCGGCACCTGCCGATGACGCATCTCCAGCCACTTAATTAAAGGCAGACAAGAAGAATGAAAGCGCAACCCGTACCTTTCGAGAAGTTCGTCAACCTGGCCGATGCCCGCCTGGGCACCAAAATCGTTTCGGTAACCGATGACTGGTTCGCTGACGCCAACCGCATGTTCCAGCCGACCCCGGCCGTATGGAAGGAGGGCGTTTTCGATGACAACGGCAAGTGGATGGACGGCTGGGAGTCCCGCCGCAAGCGCTTCGAAGGCTATGACAGTGCAGTC
>JBILYW010000301.1:0-4984 GCA_044377555.1 Pseudomonas sp. | reverse complement strand
AGTAAGGGCTGGCGAGGCCATGGCAAAGCTCCTGCGGGGGTGGTGTCATCGAAAGCCGCTACGTTAGTGAGGCCGATGACACCGTGCAAGCGCTATCTTGGGGGGCCGGACGAGAAAGCTGCAGCCGCTGGCGAAGGGTGCGACAAGGACCGCAGGACCTTCAAAACAGCGGGTTCGCTTCGCACCCCGTTGCAGCCTGTGGCAGCGGTGATGCAACGCCCGATCTGGTTACTTGGGCGGGTTGATTTTATCCACCAGCGCGTAGGCACGCTCTGTGGCCGGGCGGGCCTTGATGCGCTGGAACCACAGCTTCAACGCCGGGAAATCATCCAGGTCCTGACCCTGCCATTGGTAGGGCACGATCCACGGGTAGATCGCCATGTCGGCGATGCTGTATTCAGCCCCGGCGACAAACGCCCGGCCTTCCAGCTGTTTGTTCAATACGCCATACAGGCGGGCCGTTTCATCGGTGTAGCGCTTCATCGCATAAGGGATTTTTTCTGGCGCGAAGCGGTTGAAGTGATGATTTTGCCCGGCCATCGGCCCCAGGCCACCCATTTGCCAGAACAACCATTGCAGGGCCATCTGCCGACCGCGCAGATCTTTGGGCAGGAATTGCCCGGTTTTTTCCGCGAGGTACAGCAAGATGGCGCCCGACTCGAACAGCGACAGCGGTTCGCCGCCGTCAGCCGGGGCCTGATCGACAATGGCCGGGATGCGATTGTTCGGAGCGATCTTCAGGAAGTCGGGCGCGAACTGTTCGTTCTTGCCGATATTGATCGGATGGACCTTGTAGGGCAGGCCGGCTTCTTCCAGGAACAACGAGACTTTGTGGCCGTTGGGAGTGGTCCAGTAATAAAGATCGATCATGAAGGGCTCCAGAAGGGGGATTTCACGCAGCAACTGACACCCATCAAAGGTAGTCGTTGATTGGGGGATGTCAGTTTTACTCCCAAAAGCGCGTCGAATGAAAGCCGGTGGAAGGCTTCTTTGCGGGGATTTTCACGAAGCTAAAACAGAAACGCCGCACGTGCTCAAGGCAGGTGCGGCGTGTGCAGGGCGTCCCTGGGGATCAGGCGCCGTGGCACTTCTTGAATTTTTTGCTGCTGCCGCACGGGCAAGGGTCGTTGCGGCCAACGTCTTTCAGTTCGTTGCGCACAGGCTCTTGGGGTGCATGGCCGCAATGCGGGCCATGGACATGACCGTTGTCGTGGTCATGGGTGTGACCATGATCATGATCGTGGTTGCAGTCGGGGCCATGAACGTGGGGTTGTTGGGTCATTGCTCAATCACTCTGGAATAAAATCGCCGGGGATTATCTCGCCTTTACGCGTCAGGTGCACGTCGTAACCGTAGAACAGGCCGGTTTCAAGGATGCCTTCAAACCGGTAGGGGATAGGCCGGTCAGGTGATTCAAGCAATTTGACCAGTGGGCGCACGTGTGGCCAGAGGTTGGTGCGGACCGGGATCACGAAAGTCGCGTGGCTGTTGGGCTCCACACTGAACCAGTGTTCATGCTCGCCTTCCGTCAGCTTTATGGTGCCCAGATACACGGTGTAGCTCAGGCCGCGCACGGTGAGCGTCGAGTCATTGGGGTTGTCTACCCTGAAATGCAGCTTGAAACGCTGCTCCAGCATCTTGGCCTGAACCAGTTCGACTTTCACCAGTTGTACGTCCGGGTCTTTGTCTGTCGAACCGAACCAGGAGGTGCACCCCGCAAGCATCAGGATCATCACCAGGGCAATTGTTTTTGTTATTTGAGCCCGAGAATCCATTCCTTACTCCAGATGATCTGTATCGGTTAACCCTGTTGGCCGAAAAAACCGGCACAGCATTTTTTGAATTTCAGGCCGCTGGAGCATGGGCAGGCATCATTGCGCCCGACTTTCAGCGGTACGGTCGGGTCGATGAAGTACCAGCGCCCGGCGCTTTGCACGAAAGATGAGCGCTCGCGGTGACTGTGCTCGCCGTTGGTGTCGTGCCAACGTGCAGTAAAGGTCACAAATGCATGTTCCGGCTGACCGCCGAACACTTCGCTGCTTTCAACCTCCAGCCCCAGCCAGGTGCTTTGTGCGCTCCAGGCGGCAATGGACTGGCGATCGAGCCCGGCCTGTTGCACCGGCAAGGTGGTTGCCACCAGATACTCGATCAGCCCGAGAACATAGGCGCTGTAACGCGAACGCATCAGCGTTTCGGCGCTTGGGGCCGGGTGCCCGTCGTGATAATGCCCGCAGCAGGCGTCCAGCAAGTTGCCGCTGCCACAGGGGCAAATGGATGTACTCATCGGGTTACCACCAATACTTGCCAAAGTTTTCCGGGTTGGCCCAAAACCTGGCATTGAGCCAGTCGGGTACTTGTTTGTACTCGCGCAGATCGTAAGTGAACAGCGTCAGTACCTGCTCATCCCGCTGAAAGCGTTCATTGCTTTGCAGGGCCAGAGCAAAAAAGTCGGTTTCTTTCCAGTCGCAGGCTGCCAGGTCTGCCAACACGGCGATACGGCTGGCATTGAGGTTGCGAATCCCGCCCAGCAGCTCCAGGCCTGTGCGCTTGGGCAGGTGCTCCAGGCAATCGATGATCAGGGCGAGGTCAAAACGCTGCGCAGCCAGATGCTCCGGCAGCGCTCCGGGAGGTGCCAGGGCTACCAGCGCCTCGGGGTGTGCGGCCTGAAAGGCGGCCAGTGCCGGGAAACTGCTGGCGCCAACGACGAGCAGGTGTTGCGGCGCATAACGATCAAGCAGCGCAGCCAGCGCTTGCTGGGGCGTACGTGTAGAAATACCGGGCGTCATCGAAAGTCCTCAATCAGAACGTCCAAGACTAGCGTGCGCGAGCCCCGAGGCCTAGCCCCGTGCAATCACCTCGCTGGCGCATACCCCAACCCGGGTCTTTACTTTCTGTGCATCGGCCAAATGCCGACCCTCAGGAGAGATCCCACATGAGCATCATCAGGACAGCAGTACCTTTGATTGTTCTCACCAGCGTGTTGACGGGCTGTGCCGGTTTGCAAAAAACCGACTGGCCAACCTGTGCCGCCGTCGGTGGTGTAGGCGGGGCGGCATTGGGTGCAATAAAAAGCTCGGCCTGGGCCGGGGGTGGTGCGGTGTTTGGCGCGGGTATGGCGGCGGCTTACTGCTGGGTCCACGGTGATGGCGATGCGGACGGTGATGGCGTACCGGATAGCCGCGACAAGTGCCCCGATACGCCCAAAGGCGTGAAAGTGGACGCAGCGGGCTGTCCGATAGTGGCAGTGGTTGTGGTTGAAACAGTGGTGGTCAAAGAGGAGACCATCGTGGTGCGTGATGTGCACTTCGAGTTCAACTCCGCCAAATTGACCGCCGCCGACAAGGACAAACTCAATGTCATTGCCGCGCGCCTGAAAAAAGACGCCGCCAATGCCCAGCTCAAGGTCACGGGCTACACCGACAGCGTGGGCAGCGACGCCTACAATCTCAAACTGTCCAAAGAACGTGCGCAGTCCGTGGTCGAGTACCTGATTGCCAGCGGCATCCCGCGCAACCAGTTTGCCTCTGTGACTGGCGCAGGCGAGTCCAGCCCGGTTGCCAGCAACCAGACACCCGAGGGGCGCGCCCAAAATCGGCGTACCGAAATCCAGATCATTCGTTGAGTCTGCCCTGGGCCTGGCCGCAAGCCTCAGGGTAGAGCGGCGCACCCAGAACCTGAAGTCGCCGCTGCTTTGATCGTCCTGGTCAAATCAGCGGCGAAACTATTTGTAATGGCCTCTGGCGTCGTGCTCCTGCAAGCCGTTAATGTGGCCTCAAAGAAAAACACGAAGGCGGCTATATGAAGGTGTTTTGGGGGCTGGGGAAAGTATTGACGCTGATGTTTTGGGGCGTGGTACTGATCAATCTGTTTGAACCCTTGATCAACCCGTTCGATGTACTGATTAATCTGGTCGCCAGCCTGTTGCTGCTGACCCACGTGCTTGAGCTGCTGCTGTTCAAAGGCAGCCTGCGGGGCCGCCCGCATCCCTGGCGTGATCGCCTGCTGATTCTGCTGGTCGGGATTTTCCATGAGCACACCCTTGGTACCTCTTCTGAACGAGATTCCCGTCATGCGTAAGTTATGTCTGTTGGCGGCCTTGTGCAGCCCTTTGGCCCATGCCGACGTGGTGCAGGTTCAAGCCAATTCCCTGATGCGTTTGCCCGCTAACGCCAGCGTGCTGCAGCTGGAAAAACTCGATGTGGCTGACTACGGCACCTTGTTGATTCCGGCCGGTGTCACCCGGGTCAATATCGATCAGCTGAGTTTGGGACGTGAAGCGCGTATCACCATCGTGCCGGCCGAGCGAGGCATCGAGTTGCGGGTGGCCCGTGCGGAGCTGGGGGAGGGCAGCCAGATCAACGCCCGTGGAGCCTCGGGGACGTTCGAAAAACCTGCCCGGCCAGCGCGGGATCTGACCCTGCGGATTGAGTCGCTGCAAGCCCCGCAACTGTCCATCGATGCCCGTGGCGGTACGGGTGCCCCGGGTTTTGTCGGGCTTGATGGTGGCAATGGCGAAACCCCGGGTTGCACCTGGGGCGCGGCGGGCCCTGGAGCCGATGGCGACAACGGCGGTAATGGACAGCCGGGCGCCGCAGGCGCAAAAGTACGGATTGAACTGCCGGGTAGCTACCCCGCAGAGCAGATCAGTGTGCGGGTTGATGGCGGTGCGGGGGGCAAACCCGGCGAGGCCGGGCGTCCGGGCGCAGGCGGCAAGTCCAAAGGCTGCATTGTGTACCGCACCGATGGCGGTAAATCAGGGAAGCCGGGGTTGGCCGGTCAGCCGGGAGATGCGGGATCGTCAGGAGCCGTGACCATACAGCGGCTGTAACCTGCCGCTGTTTCAAGCCTCTGTGGGGGCTGCTGTCTGCTTCAGAATGTGGGGCGGGCCGCCGCAATGGCCACCAGCACCAGCCCCACAATCAGGTTGCATCCCACCAGGCGCCGAATGCGGCCCATCACGGCCGCGCCTGTTGCCCACTCCTGA
>JBILYW010000300.1:0-4998 GCA_044377555.1 Pseudomonas sp. | reverse complement strand
CCTTGAGGATCTGGTGGATAAACCGTGCCAGCACGATGGGCAGCAACACTTTGGTCGGCAGCGCGAACGAGATGATATCGATTGCCGTCAGCGCTGCATCTGTTGCGGTGTTGACGTTGCTTTCCCAGGTCGAAGTCGTTTGCTCGTCGGCATCGTGGATGGCGTGTAAGGCTTCGGTGTCGTAAGACCTTTCGAACAGGTTATGGCTTATGGCCTGGAGTTGCAGGTGGGTATCGGTCAGGCCTTGCGCCAGCAATGGTTTGATATACGCCTGCTGCGCTGTCGTTATGCGGCGCAGCACGTAGGTGCGCCATTGTGGGCGTGACAGTATCTGGCCCAGCTCATTGCGTGAGCTGGCGATCAAGAACCAGCGGTTTTCAGGGGCGTCGGGGGTATAGCACAGCAACTGTTGCGAGCCGGTGGAACTGAAGACCAACACCCCCGGCAGTGGTTTGTAGCGCAACATCAGCCAATGGACTTTGATCTGCGCGCCGTTGACGTGCGGGCGGCTGCTCTCGAGGGGATGGTCCAGCGCGGCCCTGACCCACGCCGCCTGATCGGGGTTCAGGGTACCCGACAGTCTGGCTTCAAGCAGGTCCAGGTTCAGTTGTGCTTGCTTGAAGGCGACGTAACGTTCCTTGCGCCACTGGGCCTGTCTGGAGTTGATCAGCAGGTCGTTGAGCTTTTTCTTGTAGTTCTCGCCAATGTCCAGTTGGCGCACCAGGGTTTTCAGGTAGCTACCGGTCAGCACGGGATGCCGGTTGCCCGCGCCATCCTTGACCTGTGCTGTCAGGGCGAAGGTCACATCCCAGATGCCGACGTTGGACAACGCCAGCTCGCTCAGGCTGCGCCGTGTGGTGTGGTAACTGATCGCGGGCCCTGTCCTGTCCAGGCTCACCCCGGCAGCAAACCCGGAGCCGCCGCTCGGGTTTATCAATGGCCCGGTACGCTGGGCTTCTGTGGTCGAGATAAAAATAGTGTCGGGGTCTGCGTCTATGCCGTGGTCTTTTTTGATCTGTTGGCGCAGCTCAAGGCGGGCGTAGCCCAGCAGTGTGTGTTTGCGCCCGATTTCACCGAGGGGGCGGGTGTCGTCGGTCTGTGCGGCCAGCCGTTGGTGGTTCAAGCGCTCAACCGCGAGCCGCCATCGGCTTTTGTCTGCATCAGGGGCTTTTTTCAGCCAGTCGGGCAATTGGCTTTCCACCAGCCGGGTATAACGGTTGCGCACAATACTCGCTGGATTGAGGGGCAGGCTGGAACTCAGGGACTGGTCGACACATTCGGATAATTGATCGAGTGACGTGTCTTGTTTAAGGGTGCGTGCCACTGACCAGGCATGGCGCATGTCGTGCTCTTGTTTATGGATCAATTGATTGCAGTAGAACGTGGGTACGTCATTGTCCGCGACCGGGTAGTAGCTCACGCTTTCATGGGCCATGGCCGGTACGCGCTGTTCTTCCAGTACGCAATCGAGCAGTGCCTCGCGCTGGTAAGGGTCCTTGAGCCGGGCGCTGAGTTCCCGGGTGAGCGCCGCGATTGAATCGAACTCTTGCAGGCCGCTGTTGGGCAGGTAAAGCACTACGGGGCGCGGGGTGGCGTCTTGAGCAACACGGTTGTCCCCGGGGGCGGCAGGGCTCAAGGGGAGGTTTTTGCTGGTAATCACGAATGCACCGTGAAGGGTGCTGGCGCTTTGCGTGACAGCGCCGGTGAATGCCAGCGTATAAAAACCGTAGGGGCTGGGGCCCTGTTGGGCGGATGGTGAGTTGGTATCAGGTAGTACCTGATTGATGGCGCTCAACGCGTCGGGGCTGAAGGTGGTGTCTGCGTGGCGTACCGTGGCCTCGGCCCGGATCAGTTTTTGGGCAAATTGTGCCAGCCAGTCTTTTGGCGTCTGCGCGTTGAGGTCCTCATGGGGTGTTTGCCAAAAGGAGCTCAAGGCATCCCTCACACACAGCTCCGGGGAGCGGACTACAAACTCAAGGTACTTTTCAAGCTCTGGAGCGGTAATGTCGGTGGCCAGGTCCTGGTCGTCCAGGGTGTAGGCGTATATGTAAATCCGGGTCGAGCCTTGAACGAAGGTTGGAACCTTTCCGGTCTGATAGCACTGGTCGATGAGAGAGGTCACGGACTGGCTGACGATGGTCGGGGCCTGCCCGGGTTGCGGTGCTGCTTGTGCATTGAGAAAGAGAAAGTCAGTGCAGGTGTCTGCGGGCAGTCGCGGGAAAAATACCCGCAAGCGGTGATCCAGTGACAGGTCGAGGTTGGGCAAGGCATTAAAGAGCACAAGCAGTTCGTGCTCAGCGTTTGTCAGGTTTTCGAGGGGAGCAGGCATGTTGTAGGTCCTGTGAGTTGACGCGTACGTCGGTGTCATCACAGGAGACCCCCAAACGATCAGGGGCTGGGCTTACATATATCTAGAATTGGTTGCTGCCGGACTCGGGTGCGAGGCGTGGCAAATCGCGCTGGGTCATTTGCGGTGCCTTTGCGCTATAATCCCGCCCTTTAGTTGTTTCTCGCGCTGCGCGGAACACACCATTTTTTCAGGCGCCCGCCGCCTGCCTGCATTTTAAAGAGGCACAACCTGTGGCATTGACGATTCTTGGCCTGTCCGGCGCCCTTAGCCATGATCCCTCCGCAGCCCTCTATATCGACGGCAAGCTGGTAGCGGCGGCTGAAGAAGAGCGCTTCGTACGCGATAAGCATGCAAAGAACCGCATGCCCTACGAGTCCGCGAAATTCTGCCTTGAGCAAGCGGGTATCAAACCTTCCGACGTTGACGTAGTGGCGATCCCGTTCGCGCCGATCAGCTTGTTCGGCAAGGCGCGCTGGCACTATGCCAAGCGCTACTGGTACGCCCCGGACCGCGCCCTTGACGCGATCCTGATGGGCAACCGTCGCTACAAGCGCTATCGCAACAAGATTGTGTTCTGCCTTGAGCAACTGGGTTTTGATCCTAAGAAAATCAAGATCGAACCGGTTGAGCACCACCTGGCTCACGCTTCCAGTGCTTACCACTGCTCGGGTTTCAAGGAAAAAACCGCGATCCTGGGTATTGATGGCAAGGGTGAGTACGCCACGACCTTCTTCGGTTATGGCGAAAACGGCAAGATCACCAAGATCAAGGAATTCTTCGATCCTGACTCCCTGGGCGGTCTGTACGGCGCGATTACCGAGTTCCTCGGCTTCGAGATGCTGGACGGCGAGTTCAAGGTGATGGGCATGGCGCCGTATGGCGACGCCAGCAAATACGATTTCTCGCGTCTGGCCTCGTTTGAAAATGGCGAGTTGGTGATCAACACCGAATACGCCAACGTCATTGGCCTGCGCCGTTACAAAGAGAACGGCAAGGGTTTCTACTTCTCGCCAAAACTGATCGAGTGGCTGGGGCCAAAGCGCGAAGGCGATATCGCCGACGAGCCGTACATCCACTACGCGGCCAGCATGCAAGCGCTGTTTGAAAAACTGTCGCTGCAAATGATCGATTACTACCTGGGCGACATTCTTAAAGAGACCGGCAAGATGGCCTTTGCGGGCGGCTGCGCGTTGAACGTGAAGCTGAACCAAAAGATCATTGCCCGTCCTGAAGTCAAAGAGCTGTTCGTTCAACCTGCATCCGGCGATGCCGGGACCGCAGTGGGTGCGGCGGCCTATGTGTCCCACGCTCGCGGCGTGCCGGTCGAGAAGATGGAACATGTCTACCTCGGCCCTGCGTACAGCAACGAAGATGTGATCGCGGCCTGTGCCCGTCACCCGGGCAAGCCTGCGTATCGCAAGATCGAGGGCACCCCGCAGAAGATCGCCAAGATCATGGTCGACGGCAATCCGGTGGCCTGGTTCCAGGGCCGTATGGAGTTCGGTCCGCGTGCATTGGGCGGTCGTTCGATCATCGGTTGCCCGAGCAGCGAAGGCGTGGCTGACCGTATCAACGAACAAATCAAGTTCCGTGAGCGCTGGAGGCCTTTCTGCCCGTCGATGCTCGACACCGTGGGGCCGCAGATGATCAAGGTCGATCACCCTGCACCGTTCATGACCTTCACCTTTGAAGTGTCGGACGAGTGGAAATCCCGCGTGCCAGAGGTTGTCCATGAAGATGGCACCTCCCGCGCCCAGGTGCTCAAGCGCGAATACAACCCGCGTTACTACGACATGATGAAAGCGCTCGAAGTGCTGACCGGCAACGGTGTGTCGCTGAACACCTCGCTCAACCGTCGTGGCGAACCGATGGTGTGCTCGCCGACCGACGCGTTGAACATGTTCTTTGGTTCCGATCTGCAGTACCTGATCATGGAAGATATTTTGGTAGTTAAAGACGGCGCCGAGACTTATGAATCGCTCGACTGAGCGTCATGTACTGCAGTTCTGTCACGGCTATGACGGGCCGTTTCTGGACTGCGCGCGCCAGTACGCCAGCCTGTTTGCCGGCACCGGGTACAAGGTCACCACGGTCTTTTTGACCGGGGCGGCCGACCCCGAGGTGGCTGCGGGTTGCGCGTCCGATGAAGTGCTGTTCATGGAGTTCAGCTCCAAGGCCATTCGTGGCCTCAAGCTGGGTGCCATCGCCAGGCTGCGTAAAATCGCGGCTTCGCGCAATTTCAGTTTTTGCATCGCCCATCGCTTCAAGCCGATTTATATCGCCTTGTTGGCCACCGGTTTGCCGGTGATCGGCGTGCATCACGCCTTTGGCGACTATCAGCGCCGCAGCCGCAAACTGTTCGCCAACCTGTTTCGCAAACGCCTGAGCCTGCTCGGTGTTTCCGATGCGGTGCGTGATGACATGCGCCAGTGCCTGCCCAAGTGGCCGGCCGGTCGGATCAGCACGCTCTACAACCGCATCGATATCGAGGCCGTCCAAGCCAGCCAATTGCCCGGCACCCAGGCGCGTGAAGCGCTGGGGCTGTCGATCGACGGGTTTATTGTCGGCAACGTCGGGCGCCTGCACCCGGACAAAGACCAGGCCACGCTGATTCAGGGCTTTGCCCGGGCACTCCCCCATCTGCCTGC
>JBILYW010000299.1:0-5001 GCA_044377555.1 Pseudomonas sp. | reverse complement strand
CGCTTGCAGTAAGGGATCTCGACGCACTTGCCGCTGGCATCGTACTGCCAGTGGTGGAAAGCGCAGACCACCCGGTCATTTTCGATGGTGCCCTGGGACAGGTCAGCGCCCATGTGCGGGCAATGGGCGTCGAGCACACTGATCTCGCCCTTGGACGTGGCGAACGCCAGCAGTCGCGAGCCAAAGACATTCAGGGTATGCAGCTTGCCGTCACGGTATTCATCCGCTTCACCCAGGCAATGCCAACCACGGCCAAAGCGCGGCGACAAAGCATTCTCGACGTGGATTTCTGCGAGTTTAGTCATTTTTATTATTCCTCAGGTTAAGGGCCAGGGCGCTTTACTGAGTGATCTTCACCGAGGTGAGAGGCAGGCTCATCGTTCAGATGGACTAGGTACAGCGCCTTGCCCACATCCATGTGGGAGCCGGCTTGCCTGCGATGCGCACAACGCGGCGCTTCAGGCAGATTGAGGGGATGCCATCGCGAGCAGGCTCGCTCCCGCCGGGTGGGAGCCCGCCTTTATCAGCGCCAATCCTCAACAATCCCGTGTTCACGGGCAAACGGCTGGCAGTGAATGGTTTTGCGCTGGTGATCCACCGCCGCATCGCTGGTCGCCAGCCACACCATGACCGCCGCCGGAACTTGCGGCGGCGCAGAGCCTGCACGCAAGGCAATCACGCCTTTGTCGCCGATGGTGGCGCGCAAGGCGTCGGTGGTCACGACCCCCGGGTTGAGGGTGAAGGCGCGAATCCCCTGATCACCGAACTCCACGGACAAAATACCCGACAAACGCGACACCGCCGCTTTGCCCGCGCCATAGGCATAACCCCAGCCGCCCTTGCCCGCCGCCACCGGAGGATCGGTTTCACCGGCGCCGGAAGTGACATTGATCACTACCCCGCCGCCCTGCTCCAGCATCTGGCTGACCACGGCCCGGGTCAGCAGGAACGGGGTCATGACATAGCCCTGGAACACCCGTTCCAGGGTCTCGGGCTGCAGCTCCATAAAGGGCGCGTTAAGGTCGCTGCCCTGGTAGATCGCGTTATTGACCAGCACATCCACCCGGCCATATTCGGCAAGCACCGCCTGGCTGGCCGCGAGCACCGAATCGCTGTCGAGCAGGTCCATGCGCACCACCAGCGCCTTGCGGCCCAGCTCGCGGATCGCCGCAGCGGTGGCGTTCAGACTGCCGGGCAGCGCCGTGCCGTCAGGGTTGCGCAAACCGTGGGTATGGTTTTCGCCTTCATCCAGGCTGCGGGCGCTGATGGCCAGATCAAAACCTGCACGGGCAAACGCCAGAGCGGTTTCACGACCAATGCCGCGACTGGCGCCGGTAATAAATGCCACTTTGTTCATGGGGATTCCTTAAAAGTCAGAAACGCTGGGCACGCACCATCGCGTCCATGCCACCGTCGACAAACACCACGCTGCCGGTCACAAAGCTGGCCTGGCCCGATTGCAGAAAAGCCACCACCCGGGCGATTTCTTCAGGCGTGCCCGCACGGCCCAATGGCGCCACAAACTCACGCACCGCCTTGCCGAACCGGACGTCATCCTTGGCTGCCTGATGCAGCGGTGTCTCTACCGCGCCCGGCGCAACCACGTTCAGGCGAATGCCTTGCGCCGCCCATTGCACCGACTTGCGCCGTGCTTCGCAGGTCACCGCGTACTTGGAACTGGCGTAGGCGATGTGGGGCTGGCCCAGTGCATTGGCCAGCTCCAGCGCGTGCGCCTCGTCACCGGCCAGCAGGGCTGCGACCATCGGCTGTTGATCCGCACCGGGCTGGGTGGCAGCCACCGAGCCAATCACCAGTGCCGCCGGGTTTTCACCCTTGGCCAGGGCATCCGCCAGGCCGTCAAGCAACTCACTGACGCCAAAATAATTCACCGCCAGTACCAGGCTGCTTGAAGACGCCGTCACCCCCAGCCCTGCACAGCACACCAGCCCGTCAAGCACGCCACCGCACTGCTCAAGTACCTGCGCCACTGCCGCCTGGCGCCCGGCGCGGGTCGACAGGTCTGCGACCACTTCGGCGCTGGCCCGGTCAATCCCGATGATGCGGTGCCCCGCAGCCCGCAAAACCGCGCACACGGCGGCGCCGATCCCGGAAGCGGAACCACTGACAGCTGTAACTGGCATAAGACTTTCCTTGATGATGCAGGCGTACGGTGGCCTGACTGATGAGCAACCGGCAGTGGCGATCAATCGCCACTGCCGGCCGGTAAACGTTGCTTAAGCGCTTTTACGAGTCGGCCGCGCCAACTGTGGCGCCGGCACAATCACGGACTCAGCCGCTCGCAAGGCGCACTTGGGCTTTCCCAACGCGACCACGCTGTTCAGCAGAATCCTTACCAGTTCGGTCTGGCGGCGCACACCGGTCTTGGAAAAGATCGAACGCAGATGCGCCCGGGCCGTATTGCGCCGAATATTCAGGTTCTCTGCGGCTTCTTCCAGGGACAAACCGTTGGCCAGTTCCATTGCCAGCGCCGTTTCGGCCTTGGTCAGATTGAACAGCTGCTTGGTCACCACTTCACTGGCCAGCGACTTGCCAACCGAGTCGCGGATGTAGATCACTGCAGCCGGCTTGCTCTTGCCCTCGGCCCATTCCAGCGAAGGGATCGCCTCGACCACCAGCCCCAGACTGACCTGGCCTGAAGGCCGCGTGACGGACATGGCATCGGCGGTCACGCCGCCATCGCGCACTTCCTGGCTAAAGGCGTGTTTGACCAGGCGCTGCAACTCACGGTTGTCGCTGGGATACGTCGCCTCCAGCCTGCCACCCACCAGCTTGAGACCATCGGCATTCTTGAGGATTTCTTCGGCGACCGGGTTCAGGCGCAGCACCTTGCCGGTTTCATCCAGCACGATGGTCGCCACGGACAGGCGGCTGATGGCCTGGGCGTAAAGTTCGCTCATGGACTCGCTGCGATCGAGCAGGTTGTGCAGGTGCAGGGCCCGGCGCAGATGCGGCAAGAAGCTGCTGCACAATGCTCGTTCGGCACTGGAGAATTTGGGAGACATTTTGGGCCGGGTAAGACGAAAGCGCAGCTTGCCGCCGTCGGGGGTCGAAATATCGGCGCCCATTACATGGTAGACATCCTGCTTGGCACAGTAGGCCTTGAAATAAGGCGATTGCACCCACTCGGACTCGCTCATCAGGTCTTCAACCGTAAACACCTGATCAAGCGCCTGACCGGCGAACGGGGTGTTGGCTTGCGGGTAGGTCTGATACGTCAGCTCGCCCTCGCCTTCGATATCCCCCGCCACAATCATCAGGCCCAGATCCGGTTGGTCGGGCACTCGCAGGATCAGCGTTGCGTAGTTGGCCTGGAACATTTTGCGCACGGCACACAAGGTACGCCCCATCACTTTCGGGTCCAGCGCACCGTCGTAGAAATTACCGACCATTTGATCGTAATCGGCCAATTCGAGCCCCAGACTGGCCAGGGTTTGGTGGTTCAGGGTCACTGTATCCACGGACGTTTCCTCGCATTGGGTCAGGTTCAAGACCTGCCCTTTTTATTGTTCTTATTACTAGGGTCTGTTGACGTTTGGTTGTGGCCGCGCAGCCACTGCAACCGCAGCTGCGCAAAAACGACTCAGTGTCTCTTTATGTTCATCGTCATACAAGCCCGGCAAACTGTCTGTTTCAGCGGTTTGAAGCGTCCTTGGCGGCAACGCTCTGTTTGAGCGGGTAATGCCCGGCAGGCGCTTCCTGGCTGCCGGTTTTAACCTTGACCAGCGGGCGCCCCAGGTTGAACCAGGCCGCCAGGGCGGGCAGTAAAAAGATCGCCCCCAGCACGTTGACCAGGAACATGAAGGACAGCAGCACCCCCATGTCGGCCTGGAACTTCAACGGTGCAAAGGCCCAGGTACAGACACCGATAGACATGGTCAGGGCGGTAAACACCGCCGCCGTGCCGCGCTGGCACATGGCCTGATAGAACGCGTTGCGCAGGTCCTTGCCGTCGGCCATCTCATGGGCAATGCGCTCGTACAGATAAATCCCGTAATCGACCCCCACGCCCACGCCCAGCGCCATCACGGGCAAGGTTGCGACCTTGAGGCCGATGCCCAGGGTCGCCATCAAGGCGTTGCACAGGATGGCGACAATCGCCAACGGCACCAGAATGCACAGCACTGCGCGAAATGAGCCGAAGGTCAGCCAGCAGAACAGTGCCACCGAGCCGAACAGGGCGGCCAGCATCACCACCTCGGCCTGCTTGACCGCTTCGTTGGACGCTGCCATCACGCCCACGTTGCCGCCCGCCATCAGGAACTCCACATTCGGCCCCTGCAGGCCGGCAATGATGCGCTGGGTTTCATTGACCACATGGCTGACGGTCGCGCCTTCGTGGTCGGTGAGGAACACCAGGATCTGCATGCGCTGGCAGCCTTCCGTCACCAGCCCGTCATCCGGCATGTAAGCCCGCGCGCCCTGGCTCAGGCCGCGCTCGGAACCCGGGATCGCCGACCAGCGCGGGTTGCCTTCGTTGTTGCCGGCAATCACGTTTTTGCTCATGCCCGCCACGCTCTGTACCGACTGCACGCCGGACACGCTGCGGATCTGGAAATCGAACGACTCGATCGCCCGCATCACCTGCGGCGCCAGGCAACCTTCTTCGATGCCCTTGACCTGCACAAACACCGACATCACATCCAGGCCGATGGAATAACTGTTGATGATCTTCTGGTTGTCCTGGTTGTAACGCGAGTCGGCCCGCAGCTCCGGCGCACCGACACCAATATCGCCCACCGCCAGGTCCCGCGCCTTCCAGGCGCCCACGCCCAGCAGCAACAGGCTGACCACAAACACCGCCAGCGCCGGTTTCGGCTCGGCCAGCGCCGACAGGCGCCACCACAAGGCGTGCTTGCCCTGAACCTTGAGCCCCTGGGCCATGGCACTCGGCTCAAGCTTCAAGTACGAAAGAATGATCGGCAGCATCAGCTTGTTGGTGATGATCATCAGCATCACCCCGATGCAGGCGGTCACCCCCAG
>JBILYW010000298.1:0-5009 GCA_044377555.1 Pseudomonas sp. | reverse complement strand
GCACGCCCGCTCCCACAAGGGGTTGTGCAGTTTCAAGCCTTAACCTTTGCTTTTGCTGTAGCCACGGGATTAATCAAGCGACGCGAATGCCCCTCACAGAAGGCTGAACTATCCATCCGATGCCTCACCGCGTTCTACGGCTTAGTCCCATCGGACGATGTTCAGCTTTTTCCACCAGTCAATGATTGCTCCCATACACCGCCCGGGGCTTACGGGCGGGCCGGAGTCGGGCAGGTGGGAGAACGATATGAAGTTGCTGAATAAAGTGGCGTTTGTAACCGGTGCAGGGCAAGGCATGGGGCGCGCGATCGTGCGTCATTTCGCCGAGCAGGGAGCCAAGGTTGTCGCGGCCGATATCAACCTTGAGGCCGCACGCCAAAGCATTGAAGGGTTGGGCGACCAGGCACTGGCCGTCTCCTGCAACGTGGCCGACAGCGACTCGGTGGCCACCGCGATGGCCGCCGTGCATGCGCACTTTGGCAGCCTCGATATTCTGGTCAATAACGCCGGCATCGGTTCTATCGATGCCTTCGCGCAAACACCAGACGAGAACTGGCAGCGAGTCATCGGCGTCAACCTTACCGGTACGTTCTTCTGCAGTCGTGAAGCGGTAAAGCTGATGCTTCAGGCAGCCACCCCCGGCGTGGTGATCAATATTTCCAGCACGTCCGCCCTGACCGGTGAAGGTCCTAGCCATTACTGCGCGGCCAAGGCCGGCGTGATGGGCCTGACCCGCAGCATGGCTCGCGAACTGGCCGGCAACGGCATTCGTGTCAACACCATCGTTCCCGGCCCGACCAACACCCCAATGATGGCTGACATCCCGGAAGACTGGATGCAAAGCATGCTCAAGGCCATCCCTCTGGGCCGCATGGGTGAAACCGATGAAATCGCTCGCGTCGCGGCCTTCCTGGCCAGTGATGACGCGGCTTTTATCACCGGCCAAAACCTCGCGGTCAACGGCGGCATGGCGTTTATCTAAACACCGGGCATAGCAATGGGAGAGCAGGTCATGGGTACTCGTTTACAAGGCAAGGTTGCATTTATCACCGGTGCAGGCTCGGGCATTGGCGCGGCTACAGCGCTGCGGTTTGCCGAGGAGGGCGCACTGGTGGTGCTCTGCGGTCGTCGCATCGAACCGCTTCAGGCCGTGGCCGCACAGATCCGTGATGCCGGTGGCCGCGCCGAATGCGAGGTGGCCGATGTCAGCAATGAGGCCGCCTATGTCGGCGCCATCGATGCAGCGGCCAAACGCAACGGCCGGCTGGATATTCTGGTCAACAATGCCATGGCCTACAGCTGGGGCGCGATTGACAGCACCTCGACGGCTGACTGGCACTCCAACTTTGCGACCACCGTAGACGGTACCTTTTGGGGGACGCGTACGGCCATGGGCCTGATGCGCGCTCAGGGCAGCGGTTCGATCATCAACCTGGCTTCGATCTGCGGTCAGTTCGGCACGCCGTGGATGGCCGGTTATTCCGCTGCCAAGGCCGCCGTCATCAACTTCAGCCGCGCCGCTGCCAGCGAGGGCGCAAGCCACAACATTCGCTGCAACGTGGTCAGCCCGGGTGTGGTTGAGACGCCCGCTACGGCCGGCATGCTCACCGACGACAAAACCCGCACCAACACCGAAAAACTGATCCCGCTCAAGCGCGTTGGCCAACCGATCGAAGTGGCCAACGCCATTCTGTTTCTGGCCAGCGACGAAGCCTCGTATATCACCGGTGCCTGTTTGCCAGTCGATGGCGGGCGCAGCAGCGAGCTGTACACGGTTTTGGAATAAGGACACTTTTATGGAACAGAACGCCTTGCTTGCCCGTCTCGATCGGCTGGAGTCGATTGAAGAAATTCGCCAGTTGGCCGGCAAATACTCCTTGTCGCTGGACATGCGCGACCTGGATGCCCACGTCAATCTGTTTGCCGAAGACATCCGCGTCGGCCGCGAAAAAACCGGGCGTGCGCACCTTAAAGCCTGGGTCGATGACACCCTGCGCGACCAGTTTCACGGCACCTCCCACCATCTGGGCCAGCACCTGATCGAGTTCACCGACCCTGACCATGCCGTGGGCGTGGTGTATTCCAAGAACGAGCACGAGACGGGCCCCGAGTGGGTCACCATGCAAATGCTCTATTGGGATGACTACGAGCGGATGGAGGGGCGCTGGTATTTCCGTCGTCGCCTGCCGTGCTACTGGTACGCCAGTGACCTCAACAAGCCACCGATCGGCACGCAAAAAATGCGCTGGCCGGGACGTGAACCCTACGCCGGTACCTTCCACGATCTGTTCCCGTCCTGGACCGAGTTCTGGGCCAATCGCCCGGACAAGGACCAACTGCCCCAAGTGGCCACAGCGGCCCCGGTCGAACACTTTCTTGCCACCCTGCGCCGTGGGGCTGGCGCACCGAAAATTCGTGTGCGCTAAGGAGCCACCCCTATGAGTATTTTGTTTGAACCTGTGCGCCTGGGCGACCTTGAGCTGGCCAACCGCATCGTCATGGCACCCATGACCCGCAGCCGCGCCGACCAGCACGGGGTACCGACTGGCGAAATGGTCGAGTACTACCGTCAGCGTGCGTCGGCCGGGCTGATCGTGGCCGAAGGTACTGCGCCTTCAGCCAGTGGCCTGGGCTATTGCCGTACCCCGGCGATTTACAACGCCGAGCAGATCGCAGCCTGGAAGGCCGTGACCGATGCGGTCCACGCCGAAGGCGGTTTGATCGTGCTGCAACTGATGCACGTCGGCCGTGCTTCCAGCGCCCACAACAAGCCGGCTGGGGCGGCGACGGTCGCACCGTCGGCCCTGCGCGCACGTACCCAGCTGTTCACAGACACCGCCGGCATGGTGGACACCGATGAACCCCGGGCCCTGTCCTTGCAAGAGATCGAGCAGGTCATCGAGGAGTATCGCCAGGCCGCGTTGAATGCCCGCGAAGCCGGGTTCGACGGGGTTGAGTTGCACTGCACCAGCGGCTATTTGCCGATGCAGTTCATGGCCTCGGGCAGCAATCTGCGTGACGACCAGTACGGCGGCAGCGTCGAGAACCGCGTGCGCTTCCCGGCGCAGGTGCTGGCGGCCATGGCCGCGGCCATCGGTGCCGGGCGCGTGGCGCTGCGCCTGTGCCCGGGCAACCCGTTCAATGACATCGATGACGCAGACCCGCTGGCCACCGCAGTGGCGCTGTGCAAGGCCGCCGAACCCATGGGGCTGGCTTACGTGCATATCATGCGCTCGCCCCTGGCCGAACTGGACGCTTTTGCCCTGGCCCAGCGCCATTGCAGCAACGGCCTGATCCTCAATGACGGGTTTGACGGTGAGTCGGCAGAAGCGGCGCTGCAGGCCGGGCAGGGCGAGGCCGTGTCGTTTGCGCGGCACTTTATCGCCAACCCGGACCTGGTAGAGCGCCTGCGCAAAGGCTTGCCCCTGGCCCGTTTCGACCGCAAGACCCTGTACTCCCCGGGCCCGGAAGGCTACAGCGATTACCCGCTGGGCGAGGCGGTGGTGCAATGAACGATATGTCCCGGATCAGTACTGCAACGGCGCCAAGGCAGCAGCCGGTGCCGCGGGAGCAAACCCAGGCGCTGCTGGACTTGCGCTCTGCGGCCAGTGCCCAAATCAAACCGGCAGACCTGTACACCCTGGCCGACCGTCTTGAGGCGCAGGCCCAGGCTTTTCCCGAGCACACGTTCTTGATCGATGGCGACCAGCGCTTCAGCTACGCCCAGGTCAATGCCCAGGCCGATCGCATGGCCCACGTGTTTTACGAAAAGGGCTTGCGTGCGGGCCATGTGTGCGCGATTGCCATGGAGAACCGTCCGCAGTTTTTCTTCTGCTGGTTTGGCCTGGTCAAGCTTGGCGCGGTGGTGGCGTTTATCAACACCCAGGTCAACGGCAAGGCTCTGGTGCACGCACTGCAATCCACAGCGGCCAAAGCGGTGGTGGTCGGCGAGGAGTGCCTGGCCAACCTGCTCAGCACTGAGGGCCTGCCGGATGTGCCTCTGTGGCTGGTCGAGGATAAGCAAAACCCCTTTGCCGGTGAGTTGCCGGCCAGTGTCGATATTCACTTTGGGGAGCAGATTGCCTGTGCCCCGGGCACGGTCTTCCCCCGTGAAGTGCGTGCCGACGTGACGGCGCAAAGCACCACCCTGCTGATTTTTACCTCGGGCACCACCGGCTTGCCCAAGGCTGCGCGCTACAGCCATATGCGCTGGATGTCCTCGGGGGACGTGATGGAAGTCACCCTGGGCGCCACCTGTGATGACGTGTTTTATTGCTGCCTGCCGTTGTACCACGGCGCGGCCGCCACTTCGGTGACGTCGACCGCCTTGCGGGTGGGCGCGAGCATTGTGGTGCGGCGCAAGTTCAGCGTGCGTGAGTTTTGGCCCGACGTGCGCCGCAACCAGATCACCGTGTTCCAGTACATCGGCGAAATTTGCCGTTATCTGCTCAACCAGCCCGTGGTGGCCGGTGAGCGCGAACACAGCCTGCGGTACATGCTCGGTGCGGGTCTGACGCCCGAGTCATGGCAGCGCTGGCTGGAACGCTTCGGCCCGATCCAGGTGTTTGAAGGCTGGGGCGCCACCGAAGCCAACGCCAACCTGATCAACGTCGACAATTACGTGGGCTCTTGTGGCCGGGTGCCGGACTGGAGCCGCACCAACCTGCGACTGGTGCGTTACGACGTCGAAAGCGACAGCCACCCAAGGGACGAGAACGGTTTTTATCAGCTGTGCCAGCCCGGTGAAATGGGCGAGGCCATGGGCTTTATCGTGGATCACCCGCTGATTGGCGGCGGGCGCTTCGAGGGTTACACCAGCGAGGCTGCCAGCGAGAGCAAGATCCGGCGCAACGTGTTTCAAACCGGGGATGCCTACTGGAGCTCGGGCGATCTGCTGCGCTACGACGACGACGGCTATTTCTACTTCGTAGACCGCATTGGCGATACCTTCCGCTGGAAAAGCGAAAACGTCTCGACCCTGGAAGTGGCGGACACCCTCAGCGACATGC
>JBILYW010000297.1:0-5020 GCA_044377555.1 Pseudomonas sp. | reverse complement strand
GGAGTTGCAACAGGTCAACCCGGTGGTGCGCGAGGGAGCCGCATCAGACAGTGAGCGGTATCGTTACGCCAGTGACGGTCTGCGTGTCGAAAAAATCAGCCTTCAGCTCAGTGGCAACAACACTCAAGTGCAACGGGTGACTTACCTGCCGGGGCTGGAGCGCCGTACCACCCATAGTGGCAACACCTTGAAAGAGGATCTGCATACGATCACGGTAGGTGAAGCCGGTCGGGCACAGGTTCGGGGGCTGCACTGGGAGGCTGGGACGGTGGTCAGCAATGACCAGGTGCGCTACAGCTATGACGACCTTATTGGGAGTTGTGGGCTGGAGGTGGACGCCAGCGGCGAGATCCTCAGCGAGGAAGAATATTATCCGTTTGGGGGCACTTCAGTCTGGGCCGCCCGCAGTCAGACCGAGGCGGACTATAAAACCATCCGCTATTCGGGCCGGGAGCGGGATGCGACCGGGCTGTATTACTACGGTCATCGCTATTACCAGAGTTGGGCAGGCCGATGGCTGAGTGCCGACCCTGCAGGGACTGTGGATGGATTGAACCTGTACCTGATGGTCAGAAATAATCCCGTTACTTTTAAAGATGCATTGGGCTTGATACTGGAAAACGAGAATGAAGCGGGCGCCGACGCACCCAAAGTGCTGGGTAACGTGTTCAAGCCTGAAGTGTTTAAAGTGCCTTTTGCCTTGATAGAGACACTGGCTGCGAAACTTGAGCTCACAAAAGACAAACCCAAGCAAAACATCCTCTATATCAGCGCCAAGCCCAATCCGTTCTCAATTGATATGACCGAGAAAGCAACGGCTGAGTTTGCCAGCAAGAAGATGAGTTACCTCACCCATAAAGGCCATCAGGTAACGGGTGCTTATGCCAGTTCAGTGAAGGAACTGGCGGACACCTGGAATGCAATCGGTACGGGGCAACTGGCAGGTATCGACAAGGTGATTCTTGATTATCACGGTTCCATCAGCCCTAAACGAGGGCAGCAGAGTGTGGTGATTCTGGGGAGTACCAGTGAGCTTTTGGACAAGGATGCCATTGCCAAGTTGCAGAGCAAGGACTCGGTCAAAACGGTGTCTCTGTATACCTGCTTTAGCGGGTTTATGGACAAGTTCAATCCTGCTGTCGGCTTTCTGGACAAGCTGACGGATGCCGATGCCCATACGGTTGGCTTTGATGCTCAGGGTGATAATGATATGAGGTCGATGAAGGTCAATCGACACCCTCAGGCGGGTGCTCCCTTTGACAATGCCTTGACGGCATTAGGCATTACCCGTGCCCAGGCGGGACGCGTCAAGTATGTAAAACACTCATCTACAGAAGTGGAACTTCAGTATCAGCGGGGTCGAGATCAGGTCAAAACGCAGGTTGAGTCAGGCAAATACTTTAGCTGACAGGGTGAGTCATAAAGGGCGGCGTCCCTCAGTAGTTTGGTACGCCGCCCCCGATCCTCAAGCGTCAAGTGGTGCCCCTTAAATACAGAAGTTAGGCTTGTTGTAGGTTAGACCGGTGCCGGCTGCTTTTGGCGCAGGTCCTTTATAAGACAAGTGTGATTTCGTAAGTGCAAGGCTGTGAGGCACGACTATTTGCGGCCTGAATAAACTGTTCATGACTTCGCTGGCTTGCCCTGAGGCCTGAAGTGCAAAGGCGTTGTCTTTTGTATCGCCGCCGAAATGCTGCAGTTCACCCACTATTCTTAAAGCCATCCCCTCAATCATGTCCCGCCCCACAAAAACCGATGACAGGATGGTGTTCGATTCGGCGGACCTGAAAAAAGTATCTTTATCTTCACGGGCGACCCAGCCGGGTTTATCCGATCCAGGCCTTTGGTCCACTTGTGCAAGGTCCATCAACTCGATGTGTGTGTACTCGTGGCGTTCTTTTAACGCACCCATGGGTGCTTGAAACCGATGCTCACCAAATCGGCTTCTTTCTTTTCGCCCCGTTACACCTGTCTCGAGCGAAAAGAATACAAAGTCATCGGTGGCGAAACTGTCCAGGTCGAGAATGTCTGTGTTGCCCGTATTGAAGCTGATTTTATTTTTCTTTAACTGTTTGCTCGACATCAGCGTGAGCGTGCCTTCGCTGTCACGAAAATCCTTGTTTGAAAAGTGTACGAGGTCAAACAGCTCGTCCTGGAATCCCTGTACGAATTGGCTTTCTGCTGACGACAACTCAAGGTTTTGCTTGAGGCTCATAATATTCTCACCGGACAACTCTCTGACCGCAGTGAACCCTTCGCCCCGGCCCCTCAAGTCCTCCCAGGCTTCCCCTTGATTGACCATGTGGCGATAAGCATCTTCGACCTCTTTCGGCAGATTGCCGTCTTCATCAACGAAGCGCAGCGGGTTATTGCGCAACATTCGATAGAGGTTCAATCCATCCAGCGTCCCGGCGGGGTCTGGATTGATCCAGCGTTGCAACCAAGGGGCGTAATACCGTGCTCCGTAGTAATACAGCCCCGTGGCATCCCGCTCTTTGCCTGAATAACGCACGGTCTTGTACTTGGCCTGCACTGCACTGCGTGCCGCCCACCAGGATGTGCCGCCGTAGGGGTAGTAACTTTCCTGGCTGATCAGTTCACCTGCGTGATCCAGCTCCAGGGTGCTGCTGCCCAGATGATCCGCCATGCTGTAGCGCCACTGATCCTGGTCGATTCCGCTGGGGCGCCCGGCCTCCCAGTGCAGCATCCGGACATGGTTACGACCCGCCTGGGTTGTCATGACATGCAGTCGCTCACCCGTGGTGGTTTCATGAACTTCGAGCCCCGGTAAATACAGGGTCTGAGTGATCTGCTCGCCACCCCCCGTCTTGGCTCGCCGTACTTTGCGTACGCGCAGGCCATCGCCATCGTAGAGATAGGTTTCAAGATCGTTGTCCTGGCCGTCAGGTTGCGCGCGCACCACCTGCGTCACCTGATGCAGTTGATTGCGGGCATTCCACTGCATGGTCTGGCCCGGTGCCAGTGCCAGGTGATTGCCGTTGGCATCAAAACGGGTCGTGAAGTCTGCGGGGCTCTCTTCCTTGAGCAGGCTGCGGTTACTGTATTCGGCCACCAGCATCTGGCGCAGATAGGTGTGGCCGGCACCCGCGTCATGCTTGAGCAGGGTCAGATTGTTGCCGCTGTCGTAGCTGTAGGTCTGGGTGTAGTTGCGCCAGCGACTGTCGTCCGGCATGCCGAAGGTTTCCAGCCCCGGCAGTTCGGGCCCGATCATTTGGTTGATGCTTTCGCGGCCCGTGGCTTCGATCAGTTGGTAGAGGGTGTCATAACGATATGTACTGAGCGCCTCAATCCGTTGTTGGGCAAACCATTGCACAGGTTGGGCCAGGTCTTCGATGCGCTCGATATTGCCGACCGGGTCGTACTGGTAGTGCAGGTCCTGGAGCAGATGAGCGGCCAGAGTACTGGCCTTGAGGCGCTGCAACCGGCCGTTTGCCGCCGAATAGCTGGCGATGGTCAGCACATTGTTGCCTGCCTGCTCGGTTTCCACCTGATCGCAGGCGTTGTACTCACAGCGTTTGAGCAGGTCTACGCCGTCCAGTTGGGACGCGCGGGAGCGCCCGGCGATGTCGACGCTAAACGTACGGACGTGGCTCGCTGCATCGGTGTGAGCCATCACCGCACCCAATGCGTCGTAGCGCCAGCGCGTGGAGTAAGCCTGGGTATCTAGCGGGGTATTCGGCCAGTTGGGAGTTGTCAGTGATAGGCAAAAACGTCGGGTTTCAATCAGCGGCTGCCCCGTCACGGCAAAGGTTTCATGCCATACGCTGCCTGCCGGATCGTCGTGACGCAGTACGCGGCCACAACGGTTGCGCTGAGCGTCTTCAACGCTGGTGCCTGCATAGGTAAAGCGTTCGACGCAACGCTCGCTGGTCCCGCCATCGGTTGTTTCAAACAGTGCGACAGGGCGCAATTGCTCATCGTAGTCGGAGCGAATACGTGTCTCGCGGCCGTCCCATAGGGTCACGGCCTGTGCGGCCGCGTTGAATAAGCTGACGCGCCAGCCTGCATCCACCGAATCACTGCGCAACTCCTGCCCCGACAGGCTGAAGCGGGTCTGCTGATTGGCTTTCACGCGGGTATCGGTGGCGGCCAGGTCATGCAGTCGCGGGTCCCATTGCTCAGTCAGATTCCCGAGCGCGTCATACCGTTGTCGGGTCACCCGGGTCGATGGCGCCTCGCTTGCATCCGCACGGTGGTAAGCCACTGTGCGCAGCAGAGCTGCGCGCCCGTCGACCGAGGCCAGTACGGGTGTTTGTTGGTGCAGTAGGCGGCTCATCTTTTATCACTTCTCTTTAGCTGTTCGCGTGATGGGCATCCATCTTTAGCCAGGGGGGTTGGCACTGTTCAATATTTTCAGGGCTTTCACGGGGTAAGCCAGCGCCTGTGTTTCATCGCTGCCCGAGAAGGCCACCTTGAACGTGACGGTGAACGTACCGCCGTCAACCAGTTGCGACAGGTAGGTGGCTGGGGCGGCTTTGCGCAAAAACCCCTGATTGACTTCAGCGTAATTCACGATTGCCGCTGCCCAGAACGTGAGCGTGTGTAGCGAGCCATCAGCCTTCTTGCCGTCCAGGCGCAGCCAGACCCTCTGCCCGGACGCTATAAATGGCCAAGCGGGGATTGTAAGATCCACGCCATTGGGAGCGCGGGTTACATCCAGTGTGCCGTTGCTTTCCTTTTCAACCGTGATCTTGTTGCTGATCTGCGACGCGGGGAGGGTGGCGATGTTCAAACTCAGGACCTCTGACTGCAGAACCTCGGTTGTGCGTGTCACCGTATAGGTCACCACGACTGTTCTGCCGAGGTTGGCCCCCACTGCTGTCGCCGGGATATCAAACAGCACCCGCCCGCCCGGATCGCCTTGTTTCGATGCCGGCGCAGGAGAACCGGCACCGGCTACACCGCTCCAACTCACAGTGATGCTGTCGGTGGCCAGCATGCCCGGGTATTCAACCCGCACCGTTGCTCCCCCAAGGGCTTGCATCGGATCAAGCCGGTTGCC
>JBILYW010000296.1:0-5026 GCA_044377555.1 Pseudomonas sp. | reverse complement strand
ACGCGGGTACATTCAGCGTGGCTTCCGAAGTGCAGCCCGGTGCCCAGCACGTAGCGGCCATGCGCAAGCGTTTGGAGGCAGTGGGCAAGACGTGCGTATTCAGCGATCCGCCACTGCGCCCGCGGCTCGCTGACACCTTGACGGCGGGGCTGCCGGTCAAGCTGGCGGAGCTGGATGCGTTGGGCGGCTACACCCCTGCGACGGCGAAGGGCTATGAGCAGCTGCTGGAAAAGCTGGGCAATGACCTGGCGGGGTGTCTGGAGAGTTTGTAACCCGTACAGAGTCTGTGGGAGCGGGCTTGCTCGCGATTCAGGTGATGCGGTGCGATTGATACACCGGGTCGATCCCACCGCGAGCAAGCCCGCTGCCACAGTCAGTAATCAGTGTTTCTTACAGCGCGAACGGCAGCTGGATGGTCACGTTCTGGTGCAATGCCAGGCGGCGTTCAAACTCGCCCGGATCGTGAATCAGCACGTCCTGGCCGGCAAAGGAGTGCGCCGCAATCAGGCGCGACAACCAAAACCGCACACAGGCAACACGCAGCATGGTTGGCCACAGCTCGGCTTCGCTGGCGGTGAACGGGCGAAGTGCGGCATAGGCACCGAGCAGCGCGCGCGCGCGCGGGCCGTCAATCTTGCCGTCTTCGTCAGCGCACCAGTCGTTCAGGGCAATCGCTACGTCGTACAGCATGGGGCCGGAGCAGGCATTGTAAAAGTCGATCAAGCCCGTCAGGTGCGTGCCTTCGAACATGGCGTTGTCGCGGAACAGGTCCCCGTGCAGGTTGGCCTGAGGCAGCGCCAGGATCTGGGCCTTGCGCTCAGTGATTTCGTTCAGCGCCTTTTGCAGCAATTGTGCCGAATCAGGTGACAGATCGGCCATCAATGCGGGCCCTTCAGCCAGCATCCAGTCCAGGCCGCGATCAGTCTTGCGCACCAGCACGTTGTGGCGGGTAGCGGTATGCAAGTGCCCGAGCAAATCACCCACCTGGGCGCAGTGCTGTGCGTTGGCTTCGCGAATGTGTTTGCCCGCCAGGCGCGGCTGCAGCAGCGCCGGTTTGCCTTTGAGTTCGCGCAGGGCCTGCCCGTCCTGGGTGCGCAGGGCATAAGGCACCGGCAAGTCGGCATCGTGCAGCACATCCAGCAGTTCAATAAAGAACGGCATTTCGCTGATCGGGCCGCGCTCCACCAGGGTCAGGACACATTCACCCTGCTCCAGACTGATGAAGTAGTTGGTGTTTTCGCTGCCAGCGGCAATCCCCTGGAAATCGAGCAGACGGCCGAGCCCGTAAGGCGCAAGGAAGGCTTCCAACTCGCTGCGAGTCAGTGGGGTGAATACAGACATGGTTTAAAACTGCCAGTACGGGCGCCGCATCGAGTCGGCGCCGATTAAAGTTAAGACGCTATTTCCATTCGAAGATTTTCCACGAAGGAATCAGCATATCCGGCTGGTCGGAACGGATGAAATTGGCATCAGTACCATCGGCGCGTACCAGAAAGTACGGCGGTGCTCCTTTTGGGGTGACCTTGATGGCATATAGGAAACCGTTTTGACGGTATTCCTGAATGGTTTTATCGCCTTCCGTGCGAATGGTTACTTCTGGATCATCAGCTGCAAAGGTTAACAGCGGAGTGAATGCAAACAAGCCGGTCAGCAACAGGCGATTGAGTGTGCGCATGATAACCTTGTCCCTTTGTCGTCATTGGTCCGGACATTCTAGCGCCGGACTCGCCGAAAAGGTTGATCCTGCTCATGAGCCAAGCTCCCCTCGTCCTGGTGGACGGTTCTTCATATCTGTACCGCGCCTTCCACGCGCTGCCGCCGCTGACTACGTCCAAGGGCCTGCCTACGGGCGCCGTGAAGGGCGTGCTGAACATGCTCAAAAGTCTGCGAAAACAGTATCCGGACAGCCCCTTTGCAGTGGTTTTCGATGCCAAGGGCGGGACATTTCGCGATGACATGTACGCCGAATACAAGGCCAATCGCCCGAGCATGCCCGATGACATGCGCGTGCAAATCGAGCCATTGCACGCCAGCGTGATCGCGCTGGGCTTCCCTTTGTTGTGCGTCGAAGGCGTTGAGGCGGACGATGTGATCGGTACGCTGGCCCGCAGCAGCGCCGCGGCAGACCGCCCGGTGGTGATCTCGACCGGCGACAAGGACATGGCGCAACTGGTCGATGGCCATATCACCCTGGTCAACACCATGACCGGCAGCGTGATGGACATTGAGGGCGTGAAAGAGAAATTTGGCGTTTCGCCCGAGCAAATCATTGATTACCTGGCGCTGATGGGCGATTCGTCCGACAACATTCCAGGCGTGCCTGGCATTGGCCCCAAGACCGCCTCTGGCTTGCTGGTGGGTGTAGGCGGTGGTCTGGCCGATTTGTACGAGAAGCTCGATATCGTGCCGACCTTGCCCATCCGTGGTGCCAAAAATCTGCCCGCCAAGCTGGAAGAACACCGGGAAATGGCATTTTTGTCGTATCAGCTGGCCACGATCAAGGTCGATGTGCCGCTGGATATCGGCCTGGAAGACCTGCACCTCAAGGCTCCGGACTGCGACAAACTGATCGAGCTGTACACCGAACTGGAATTTAAAAGCTGGATTGCCGAAGTCGAGCGCGAGGCCAAGCGTGTCGGTCAGGTGATTGTGCATGAAGCGCCTGAAGCCCTCGCCGAAGAGGAGCAGCAGCAATACGAAACAATCCTCGATCAGGCGCGTTTCGACGTCTGGTTGAAGAAGCTCAACGATGCCAAATTGATTGCCTTCGATACTGAAACAACCGGTCTTGACGCGCAGCAAGCGCAATTGGTGGGTTTGTCGTTCGCGGTCAAACCCGGCGAAGCGGCCTACATCCCGTTGACCCACTCTTATATGGGCGTGCCGGAGCAACTGGACCGCGACACCGTGTTGCGCGCCCTCAAGCCGTTGCTGGAAGACCCGGGCAAGGCCAAGGTCGGCCAGCACGCCAAGTACGACATCAACATCCTGGCCAATTGCGCCATTGGTGGTGATCAGGCGTGCGGGATCATGGTGCAGGGCGTGGCCTTTGACACCATGCTCGAATCCTACGTGCTCGACTCCACGGCCACGCGCCACGATATGGACAGCCTGGCGCTCAAATACCTGGGGCACACCACCACCAGCTTCCAGGACATTGCCGGTAAAGGTGCCAAGCAACTGACCTTTGATCAGATTTCCCTGGAGCAGGCCGGGCCGTACGCAGCCGAAGATGCCGACGTGACCCTGCGTTTGCATCACGTGCTGCATGAAAAACTGGCTGCGATCCCGAGCCTGAACACCGTACTCACTGATATCGAGATGCCGCTGGTGCCGGTGCTGGCCCGTATCGAGCGTCAGGGCGCACTGGTGGATGCCAACCTGCTGGGTATCCAGAGTGTTGAGCTGGGTGACAAGCTGGTTGCGCTTGAACGTGAGGCTTTTGCCATTGCGGGTGAAGAATTCAACCTGAGCTCACCCAAGCAGCTGGGTGTGATCCTGTACGAAAAGCTCGGTCTGCCGATTCTCAGCAAAACTGCCAAGGGCCAGCCTTCGACCGCCGAAGCCGTGCTGGCCGAGTTGGCCGAGCAGGATTATCCGCTGCCCAAAGTGCTGATGCAGTACCGCTCGATGAGCAAGCTGAAAAGCACCTACACCGATCGCCTGCCAGAACAGATCAACCCGCGTACAGGCCGGATTCATACGTCTTACCACCAGGCGGTCACGGCGACCGGGCGTTTGTCCTCCAGTGATCCAAACCTGCAGAACATTCCGATTCGTACCGCGGAAGGTCGTCGTATCCGTCAGGCGTTCGTGGCCCCCAAAGGCTACAAACTGCTTGCAGCGGACTACTCGCAAATCGAACTGCGGATCATGGCACACCTGGCCAAGGACGAAGGCTTGCTGCACGCCTTCCGCAACAATCTGGACGTGCACAGCGCCACGGCCGCCGAGGTCTTCGGGGTTGAGCTGGGTGATGTCACCACTGATCAGCGCCGCAGCGCCAAGGCGATCAACTTTGGCCTGATCTACGGCATGAGCGCGTTTGGTCTGGCCAAGCAGATCGGTGTGGACCGCAAGCAATCGCAGGCTTACATCGACCGTTATTTCGCACGTTACCCGGGTGTACTGGACTACATGGAGCGCACGCGTACCCAGGCCGCCGAGCAAGGCTATGTCGAAACCATCTTCGGTCGTCGTCTGTACCTGCCGGAAATCAACGCGAAAAATGGAGCGCTGCGCAAAGGCGCAGAACGAACCGCGATCAACGCCCCGATGCAGGGCACGGCGGCCGATATCATCAAGAAAGCCATGGTGGCGGTGGACAACTGGTTGAGCGCGTCGGGCCTCGATGCCCGCGTCATCCTGCAGGTACACGATGAATTGGTGCTCGAAGTGCGCGAAGACCTGGTTGACCAGGTGCGCGATGAAGTGCGTATCCACATGAGTGAGGCGGCGACGCTCGCTGTGCCGCTGGTGGTCGAAGTGGGTGTGGGCAATAACTGGGACGAGGCGCACTAATGGGGCTGAGTGCTCTGTATTGAATGTGGGAACGGGCTTGCTCGCGACGAAGGCGGTGCGGTCTGTCAGGTAGGCCGCAGTGATTTCATCGCGAGCAAGCCCGCTCCCACACTAAAGATTCTTGCTGCTGGAGATCGAAGGCTTATTCCAAATGGTTTTTTAGCCATCGGGAACTAAAGTTGCCCATCACCACTCAGATTTATTGAATGGGTGGTGAAGCCCTTCAAAGCTCCTAATGTTGTGTTAAGTGTTGGCAGATATCTGGACCCCGCCCTAGAGGTCCAGTACTTGAACCCCGAACTTCCGGTCCCCCCCGTGCGAAGTTCGGGGTTTTTTTTGCCTGTGATTCCTTACTCGCCGGCCTCAACCAGTTCTTCACCCTTGTTCGGCAGCTCCATCCAGCGTGCCAACACGGTGTACGCCTCTTCCAGGCCCATGCGCTTGGGGGTGGAGAACAGCTGAATGGTGACTGCGTCGCCCCATTGCTTGCGAATATCTGACTGAA
>JBILYW010000295.1:0-5031 GCA_044377555.1 Pseudomonas sp. | reverse complement strand
CGTGCCCGTGGCAAAACCCTGCCGGTGTTGATGCTCACGGCCCGCAGTGACGTCAAGGACCGGGTTCACGGGCTAAATCTGGGGGCCGATGACTACCTGGCAAAACCTTTCGAACTGACTGAGCTGGAGGCCCGGGTCAAGGCCCTGCTGCGCCGTAGCGTGCTGGGTGGCGAACGCCTGCAGCAATGCGGGTCTCTGGTCTACGACCTGGGTACCCGGCGCTTCACCCTGGCGGATGAACTGCTGACCCTGACCTCCCGCGAACAGGCGGTGCTCGAAGCCCTGATAGCCCGGCCGGGGCGTGTCATGAGCAAGGAGCAACTGGCGGCCCAGGTGTTCGGCCTGGACGAGGAAGCCAGTTCTGATGCCATCGAAATCTATATTCACCGCCTGCGCAAAAAACTCGACGATCAGGGGGTGGCGATCGTGACCTTCCGGGGTCTGGGGTACCTGCTGGAGGGGCGCGATGTTTAAACTCGACAGCCTGCGCTGGAGCCTGCTCTGGCACCTCACGCTGTTGCTGGTGGTACTGATGCTGGCGAGCGGGCTGAGTGCCTATTTCAATGGTCGCGAGGCCGCCGACACCGCGTATGACCGCACCCTGCTGGCGTCGGCGCGCACTATTGCGGCCGGTCTGTCGCAACGTGATGGCAGCTTGAGTGCCGATGTCCCTTACGTTGCGCTCGATACCTTTGCCTACGACAGCGCCGGACGTATTTACTATCAGGTCAACGATATTCACCAGCGGCTGATTTCCGGCTACGAAAATCTGCCCGCGCCACCGCCCGGCACGCCGCGTACCGATGACTATCCCGCTCTGGCGCGTTTTTATAACGGCGAGTACCAGGGGCAAAATGTGCGGGTCGTGAGCCTGCTCAAAGCCGTGAGCGAGCCGAGCATGAATGGCATGGCGGAAATCCGGGTCGCCGAAACTGACGAAGCGCGAGTGGCCATGGCCCGCAGCCTGATGGCTGACACATTGCTGCGCCTGGGCATGCTGGGGCTCGGGGCGTTGCTGGTGGTGTGGTTTGCCGTAAGTGCCGCGTTACGTCCTCTGGAGCGATTGCGCAGCGCCGTCGAAGAGCGTGAACTGGATGACTTGCGCCCCTTGCCCCTGGTGTACGTGCAGCGGGAGTTGCGGCCATTGGTGCGAGCACTCAATCACTTTACCGAGCGTTTGCGCGGTCAGTTCAAGCGTCAGGCACAGTTCATTGCCGATGCCGCCCATGAGTTGCGTACCCCTCTGGCGGTGCTCAAGGCCCAGCTCGAACTGGGTTTGCGAGCGAGCGACCCGCCGACATGGCGCACTACTCTGGAGCAGGCCACACAGGGCACGGACCGCCTGACCCACCTGGCCAACCAGCTCCTGTCGCTGGCGCGAATCGAAAACGGAGCGCGGGCTATCGCCGAGGGGGGCGGGCAGTTACTGGACCTCAGTCAACTGGCTCGCGAACTGGGCATGGCCATGGCGCCGCTGGCCCATGCCAGAGGGTTTGCGCTGGCGCTGGAGGCCGATCAGCCCGTCTGGTTGTACGGTGAGCCCACCTTGTTGCACGAGCTGCTGAGCAATCTGGTGGACAACGCCATGGCTCACTCACCGGTGGGGGGCAATGTGGTTTTGCGAGTCACCGCCCCCGCGATACTGGAAGTCGAAGATGAGGGGCCGGGTATTCCCCATGAAGATCGCGAGCGTGTGTTCGAGCGTTTCTATAGACGCAGCCAGCAAGTGGCCGGGACGGGGCTGGGGCTGGCGATCGTCGGCGACATCTGCCGCGCACACCTTGCCCATATCAGCCTGCATGATGGTGCGCAGGGCGGGTTGAAGGTACGGGTGAGTTTTGTGCCGGCCAATGGTGATCGCAGGTAGACCCTAGATAAACATCCAGCGTGCTTCGTTCAGTTGCTCTTGCAGGTTCGGGTTGTCAGCGTCCACCCCCAGTTTGTTGAAGGCGGGCAGGGCGCTCAGCGCCTCGATGTCCTGGTGCATGAACACGGTTGCGACTTGCACCAGGTCGATGTAGTCAACGTTTTTGGACTGGCGGGTAAAGTCCTGGTATTGGCCGGGAATCTTTAGCAGCATTTCCGGGAACTCCCAGCCCGCCAGCAGCTTGTCGCCAATCAGCGGGTGAATGCTCTCAATGACGTGGTTCAGTGATATCGGGTCGGAGAGCAGTTCATTGTGTTCTTCTGCGTAGGTCAGGATGGGCAGTACGCCGATTTGATGCACCAGGCCGCCCAGTGCCGCCTGGTCGGGTTTGAGTGACGTATGGCGGCGGCACAGGGTGTAGCAAATGCCCGCCACCTCCAGGCTTTGACGCCATACGTCGCGCATCTTCTGCTCGACCACTTCCGAGCGGGCATGGAAGATTTGCTCCATGACCAGCCCGATGGCCAGGTTGCTGCTGTAGTTGACGCCCAGGCGCGTGATGGCCGTGTGCAGGTCAGTGACCTCGCGGGTGGCGCGCAACATCGGGCTGTTGACCACTTTGATCAGCCGCGCCGCCAGTGCGGTGTCACGACCGATGACCTTGCTCAAGTGGCTGACGCTGATTTCAGGGTTTTCTGCTGCCTTGCGGATGTTCAACGCCACTTCCGGTAGCGTGGGCAAAACCAGGTCATCTCGATCAATGGCCTTGACCAAGTCCATTTGGACTTTGTGCGCCAGCATGCTCATTTCTCTGGGGTACTGCCTTTCAATATGTGGCAATCAACGCTGGATTTCGCGATCACGGTCCAGCTGATACGGCAATTCGAGCAGCGAAAGCGCGGGGCCTTGCAGGTCCCCCACGTGGATATCACCAGCCTGGGCCGCATCGGAGGTCAGCACGGCCAGCAGCTCGACACCGTTTTCTGCTTTCGCGCCGATCACCACTTCGCCCACAGCGCTGTTGTGAGTAGGGGCGAACAGGGGGGTTCCCGGTGCAGGTACCTCATTGCCCGCTTCAAGCGACAAGCGGTAGAGGTGACGTTTGAGTTTGCCCAGGTACTGCATGCGCGCGACGATTTCCTGGCCGGTGTAACAGCCTTTTTTGAAGCTGACACCGCCCACGGCTTGCAGGTTGATCATTTGCGGAATGAACATTTCGCGGGTCTGGTCCATGACCTGGCCAATACCGGCGCGCACCTGGCCGAGCAGCCATTGATTGAGGTCAGCTTCAACCAGGAGTGCTTTCAACTGCTGTGTCAGGCTTTCGCCCTGCTCGATCGGGGCCCACAGCTCCGCACGGCCTTCGGAGGCGCGAATGGCGATCAAGCCGTTGGCGCGAGCGACACTGTCGGTTTCGGCGGGCAGGTCCAGGCCCAGACTTTGCAATGCTGCGTCTGCCTGACCCAGGCCAAAACGCACCCAGTTGGCGCTGTCGTCAGTCAGTTTGGACTTGGAGAACACGGCGTATTTTTTCAGGTCCGCCAACTGCGGCTCGACCAGTTCACGCGCCATGGCCAGCAGGCAGCCGTTGTCCTGGAGCAGGATACGGAAGCTGGACTGCATGCGGCCTTTTTGTGTGCAACGGGCACCAAGGCTGGCGCGGGTTTCGCTCAGGTAGTTGAGATTGCAGGTCAACTGGCCTTGCAGAAACTTGCTGGCGTCGTTGCCGATAACAGCAAGGATGCCTTCGTGGTTCAGGGTGCAGAAAAAAGCAGAGTCGGCCATGGGTCATCGCAGGTAAATAAGTCTGGTACACATCATAGAGGTGCGCCTTGCAAATGGGTAGTTCGCAACAGACCCTGGTGGCCGACCAAAGCCGACTGTTCTATGACGGATCGGCCTGTATACTTGCGCTCTATTTGAGGAGCGTTCCATGGTCGAAAATGTTGAACTCAATCGTCTCTACTGGCACAGCCGTCGCGGCATGCTTGAACTTGACGTATTGCTGGTGCCTTTCGTCAAGGAAGTGTACGCCACCCTGAATGACGTAGATCGCGAATGCTATCGCAAGCTGCTGGAGTGCGAAGATCAGGACATGTTCGGCTGGTTCATGGAACGCGCCGAATCCGAGGACCCGGAGCTGCAGCGCATGGTTCGCATGATCCTGGATCGTGTCCAGCCCAAGTAACAGCTTCGAGTGCCGCTGGCATGCCTCAGGGCAGTTGCTGGCGGCATATCTTGCAGCCCAGATACTGGCGCTGATCTCAATCTGCCTTCTTTCAATTCCTGTCTGGGCACGCTTGCTAGGGGCTTTGTTGTGCCTGGCCCATGGGGCTTGGGTGCTGCCCCGGCATATTCGACTGACCCACGGTAGTGCCGTGACCCGATTGCGCCATGATGCCAATGGCTGGCAATTGTGGAGTGGTGACAAGGGCTGGCAGGCCGTGCAGTTGCGCCGTGACAGCGTAGCACTGCCCTGGGTGGTGATCGTGCGTTTCAGTTTGCGCGGCGAATGGCGGGTGCGGGCGGTGTGCATCCTCGCAGGCGCGCTGGCGCCGGATCAGCACCGACGCTTGCGCGTGCGACTGAAGTTCAGTCGGTGCAGGTGGCAGGCACCGGAATAAGGCCGCTGCTGTCTTTGCGTTTAGATGATTGAATCAATATCAAAGGTATAGGGCGCACCCACGGCGTGCCCGTTGATCGAGGCCAACAAATCATCATCAACGTCTGGGGCAGGGGTCATGGCCAGTTGTTCGGGCACCTTGTTTTCCGGATGAGCATCCCAGCGCAGCAGGCACTCAGATAGCAGGTCGGGTTGTGTTGAAAGCGAGCCGTAAACACGGGTCTCGTTGATTGTGCTTTGCCGCAGGAGTTTCAAGCGTTCGAAGGTCATGTGTACCTTGTCGACCTCGCGATTGAGCGCATTGATGGTCAATTCGTGGGCCCGGCTGTAGGGGGTAAGGGAGTCGCCGAGCATGCGGCGCTTGAAACGCAGTTGTTCAGTGATTGTTGTCAGGGCACTGCTGATGTGCTCGAACTCCTCGTCGGTCACCAGAGACTCCTTGAGTTTCAGGGCTTCCTGCCAACGCCGCAGGGCAGCCCAGCAACCGGGGATATAGCCACCGGTCATTGAGTGGTTGTCCGCGTCAAAAATCTGGGCAATA
>JBILYW010000294.1:0-5032 GCA_044377555.1 Pseudomonas sp. | reverse complement strand
GTGGCGGCGCTGTTCCAGATATCGCGTCTTGAGGCGGCAGACCCCAATGCCGGTTCGGGCCTTGAATTGCAGGTCATTGCAGCGGTCGTGATCGGTGGCACGAGCCTGATGGGTGGGCGTGGTTCGGTGATCAGTACTTTTTTTGGTGTGCTGATTATTTCGGTATTGGCAGCAGGGCTGGCGCAAATCGGCGCGACGGAGCCGACGAAGCGTATTATTACCGGTGCTGTCATAGTGATAGCAGTGGTGTTGGACACATACCGAAGTCAACGTGCACAGCGACGGAATTGAGTAATGGCAACCATTAAAGATGTCGCGGCAATGGCGGGTATTTCGTACACGACGGTTTCTCATGTTCTGAACAAAACCCGTCCAGTGAGCGAGCCGGTCCGATTGAAGGTGGAAGAAGCCATTGCGCGTCTCGATTATGTCCCCAGCGCTGTAGCGCGATCCCTGAAAGCCAAGACCACAGCGACGATCGGCCTGTTGGTGGCTAATAGCCTGAACCCTTACTTTGCCGAGCTGGCGCGGGGTATTGAGGACTGCTGCGAGCGCAATAATTATTGCGTCATCCTGTGTAACTGCGACGACAACCCTGAAAAGCAGCGTAATTACCTGCGGGTGCTGCTTGAAAAGCGGGTGGACGGGCTGGTGGTGGCATCGGCCGGCGAAGACCTGGGGCTGGCGAGCGGGCTGGTCGGGGTTCGAACGCCGATGGTCATCGTCGACCGCAGCCTCGAGGGTATCGAGGCAGATCTGGTGCGAATCGATCATGAGCTGGGCGCTTATCTGGCCACGCGCCATCTGATTGAGCTGGGGCATCGCGCTATTGCCTGTATTGGCGGCCCGGCAATCACGCGTGTTGCTCAGTTGCGTACGGCCGGGTATTTGCGGGCATTGGCTGAAGCGGGTATTCCGGCCCCCGGGCACTGGATGGTCGAAAGTGATTTCAGCAGCGTGGGGGGCTATCAGGCTGCAGTCGGTTTGCTGGCGAGCAATCGGCCTTCGGCCATTTTTGCCTGCAACGACATGATGGGCATCGGCGTATTGCGGGCTGCCGCCGAGCGCAATATCCGAGTGCCGGAGCAGTTGTCGGTCATCGGCTTTGATGATGTGCAGATGAGCCGTTATGTCTATCCATCGTTGACGACGGTCGGGCAATCGATTTTGCAATTGGGCGAAATGGCTGCGCAGTTGCTGTTGCGGCGTATTGCATCGCCCGAACGGGCGGTAGAACAGCGGATCGTGAGGCCCGACATTGTGCTGCGGGAGTCCACCAGAGCCTATGCCGGGGCATCGATCAAGAAGTCCCTCCAAACAATCAATGGATGAGTGCCGATACATGCAAGCAAATGTAGTAGTGGTTGGCAGCCTGAACATGGATCTGGTCACGCGTACCGAGAGGTTGCCGTACCCCGGAGAGACACTCTTCGGGCAGTCCTTCGGCACGGTGCACGGAGGCAAGGGCGCGAACCAGGCGGTGGCAGCATCGCGTCTGGGCGCCCGGGTGGCGATGGTCGGGTGTGTCGGTGATGACGCATACGGCGTGCAGCTGCGCGAAGGGCTGCTGGCTGAACGCATTGACTGTCAGGCAGTGCGCACCGTGTCCGGTAGTGCGAGCGGCGTGGCGTTGATCATGGTCGATGCCGGTAGCCAGAACACCATAGTGGTAGTGGCAGGCGCCAATGGCTGCCTGGAACCTCAGGACATCAAGTCGTTTGATGAGCTTCTGCAGGGCGCCGAGGTGCTTGTGTGCCAGCTCGAAGTGCCGATGGAAACCGTGGGTTACGTTCTCGGCCGTGGGCGCGAGCTGGATAAGATCGTGATTCTTAATCCCGCGCCGGTCAGTGGCCCGTTGCCAGCAAACTGGTACGACACACTGGATTATTTGATTCCGAATGAAACTGAGGCATGGGCGCTTAGCGGTGTGACCGTCGACTCGCTTGAGTCCGCCGAGCTGGCTGCCCGCCGGCTTGTGGCGTTCGGGGCGCGCAAGGTCATTGTGACGCTGGGCGCGCTCGGGGCGCTGTTTGTCAGTGCCCAGCGTGTTGTGCACTTTGCGGCGCCCAAGGTCGAGGCCGTTGATGCCACGGCGGCAGGCGATACATTTGTGGGAGCTTTCTCTGCGGCGCTGGCTTCGGGCAAGGATGAAGAGGAAGCGATTCGCTTTGCTCAGGTGGCCGCTGCGCTGTCAGTCACCCGGGCCGGTGCTCAACCCTCCATTCCACAGTTGAGTGATGTTCAGGGGTTTGACGCACCATGAAAAAAACACCTTTGCTTAATATTGCGCTTTCGCGACTGGTAGCCTCGCTCGGGCATGGCGATATTGTGGTTATTGCCGATGCCGGTTTGCCGGTACCCAAGGGTGTTGAACTGATTGATCTGGCGTTGACCCAGGGAATTCCTGACCTTGCCAGCACGCTGCGTACGCTGCTCAGTGAGATGCAGGTGCAAAGCCACGTGCTGGCCCATGAGCTGCTGCAAGCGCCTTGCCCGGCACTGTCCTGTATTGAGGAGCATGCGGGCAAGGGTGATCTGGGGGACCGATGTTTGCTCACTCATGACGCTTTCAAAGAGCTCTGCCTGCAAGCAAAAGTAATAGTTCGTACGGGAGAGTGTCGACCGTACTGCAATATCGCCTTGGTTTCAGGTGTGATTTTTTAGATTAATAGTACAAGGAGTTGGATATGTTTCGTTTTACGCAGGTTTTTCGCCAGTTAATCAGGAGTGTTTCGCTTTTGTCCGTCATCACGATCTCGAGTGTTCAGGCCGCAGACAAGATTGATTTGATTATCGATACCGACCCCGGCGCGGATGATGTTGTAGCGCTGTTGATGGCCCTGGCTTCGCCCGAGCAGTTGAATGTGCGGGCGATTACCACCGTGGCGGGGAATGTGCGGCTGGACAAGACTTCGCGCAATGCCCGTCTCGCCCGGGAGTGGGCTGGGCGTGAAGACGTCCCGGTCTATGCCGGCGCGCCCCGGCCCTTGGTGCGCTCCCCTATCTATGCCGAGAACATCCATGGCAAGGAAGGCCTGACAGGTGTGCCTGTCCATGAGCCTGCAAAAGGGCTTGAATCGATTAATGCGGTTAACTACCTGATCGATACATTGCGTGCGGCAAAGCCGGGCAGCGTGACCATTGCGATGCTCGGTCCGCAGACCAACCTGGCGCTGGCCCTGACGCAGGCGCCGGACATTGCCCGGGGGATCAAGGAGGTCGTGGTGATGGGGGGCGCCCACTTCAACGGGGGTAATATCACCCCGGTAGCTGAATTCAACATCTATGCGGACCCGCATGCCGCAGACGTGGTGTTGAAAAGCGGCGTGAAGCTGACCTATGTACCGCTTGATGTCACGCACAAGATCCTGACCAGCGAAGCGCGCATGAAACAGATCGCGGCACTGGGCAATACGGCCGGGAAATTGGTCGGCGATATTCTGAATGAATACGTGAAGGGCGACATGGAGCACTACGGGTTGCCCGGCGGGCCTGTGCACGATGCCAGTGTCATTGCCTATCTGCTCAACCCGGAACTGTTTACCGGGCGTGATGTAAACATGGTTGTGGATACCCGTGAAGGACCGACCTCCGGCCAGACAATTGCGGATTGGTACAACACCCTGAATCAGCCAAAAAATGTTTTTTGGGTCGAGGACGGGGACGCGCAGGGCTTTTTTGACTTGCTGACGTCGCGGCTGGGCCGGTTGAAGTAATTCGAGATCGCGCTGATTTATGTCAGTTTTGAGAGTTGGGTTTCTTTGTATTTCTCGAAAACCTGACTGACAAAAGCTCGGGCAGACTCAGTCCCGAGCTCTTTGACCAAGAGATCAATGCCGATGATGGCCAGCTCTTCAGGGCTGCCCGGGCTGTAAGAGCACTGTCCTTGAGGCCATTTGGCCTTGATATCTGCGTCGATGCTGACTGTTGTCATTGGGTAGCTCGTGAGGGACGTGGGCGTGGAGGAGCGATTTTAGCAAAAAGCCATTCTTAAGCTATCAAGTGACCGGTGTTATTTGCATCAAGGGTGTCTTGGTACCCTCAACTTTTCCATCAAGACCATGGTGCGTGCCACACTTGTACTTTTGAAAGCGGGGCAGTCCATGCAAATTGATTTAAATGATCCCGAGCACCTTACCCTTGCTGCGGTACGCCAATTGCTGGTGTCGGCCAGCGACGATGAACATACTCAGTTGCGCGTAACCAAGGCGGGTATTGCCTATATCTCCAGCGGTGTTGTTGGGGGTGCAGATATCGATGGGCTGCTGTTCAGGCTGGAAACCTGGGCGGCAGGTTCCGGGTATGTCGGTAAAATCGCGGCGAGTGATGAAGTGTGGGTGATGCAAATTTACAACGCCCTCAAAGATAACTGGCCTAATCCGCCATTTGACTACATTGATGTGTACTAATTCTTACACATATTTGGCAATGATTAGGCGCGCACTGTATTTGCCTGCTCGGGCAGTATTGGTCGCGCGTTAGTCAATCCGCGGGTGCCATCTGGCGCCATGCAACCTATTTGCGAAAAAGCTGTCGCAAAGGTTCAGACTTTTTATCTTAAGGAGGCTTCATGTCTTGGAAGCTAGTGTCATTGGGTTCGTTGTTGGCGGTCGTAGCGCTGTCTGGGTGCAGCACGCAAGACTCGGTTAAAGAACCCGTCTCTGATACAGGGCATAGCCGTTGCGATGCCAAGTCAGCATCATTCGTGATCGGCAAAAAAGCTTCGCCAGAGCTTTTGGAGCAGGCCCGTGTGAAGGCCGGAGCACAGAATGCGCGTCTTTTGTCGCCGCATGACGTCATGACGCTCGAGTACCGCTCAGATCGTTTGAATCTGAACATGGATGACAATGCAATCATTACCCGTGTGAACTGCGGCTAAGCAAGCTGACCATATTTCAGGCATAAAAAACCCCGTCACATGGACGGGGTTTTTTTGTTCGAGGGAGATTTACTCCGGACGAACCTGTGCAGCTTGCATACCCTTTTGGCCTTTCTCAGCCACGAAGGAAACGGTTTGGCCTTCTTTCAGGCT
>JBILYW010000292.1:0-5043 GCA_044377555.1 Pseudomonas sp. | reverse complement strand
CGGGGGTGACGCCCTCAATATTAAAACGCCTGTAGTCCGACTTGATCGGACCTTCCGGGCCAAACACCACGCAGGACGCGACCGTTGCCTCGCCGCTGGAGTGGCTGATGTCGTAGCACTCCAGCCGCTGCGGAATCTCGTCGAGCTTCAATACTTGAGCCAGGGCCTCAAAGCGCGCCGCCACATGCAGGCGGTTGGCCAGACGAGCCCCCAGGGCCTGCTCGGCGTTGGTAACGGCCAACTGCTGCCATCGTGCCCGGGTACCACGCACCCGGTAGCTGATTGCCAGCTCACGGCCCCGCAGCTCTTCAATGGCCTCGATAATGGCCCCGAAGCTCTCGTGTTCCACGTTGACGATCAGTTCGCTTGGCAGGTCGCGCTCGGGGCTGCTGATGTAGTACTGCCCGAGAAACGCCGCCATGACTTCGGCCACATCTTCCTCGATACCGACCTGAGGGAAGAAGTTCTTGCTGCCCAATACCCGCCCCCCGCGCACATTGATCAAATGCACACAGGCGCCGCCAGGGTTCACAAACGCGGCAATCACGTCCACATCCCCCGTACCGCCCTCCATGCTTTGCTGGTCCTGCACCCGGCGCAGCAGCGAAATCTGGTCACGCACTTCTGCGGCACGCTCAAAATCGAGGGTACTGGCAGCCTGTTCCATTGCACTATTGAGTTCGTCGGTCAGCGCGCTGCTGCGCCCTTCAAGGAACATGATCGAGTGACGTACGTCCTCGGCATACTCCTTGGGGTCAACCAGCCCCACACAGGGCGCCTTGCAGCGCTTGATCTGGTACTGCAAGCAAGGGCGTGTTCTGTTTTTGAAGTAACTGTCTTCGCACTGACGCACCAGAAAAGTCTTCTGCAAGATGCTCAGACTTTCCCGAATAGCCCCCGCGCTGGGGTAAGGCCCGAAGTACTTGCCTTTTTGCTTCTTGGCGCCGCGATGAATGCTCAGGCGCGGGTACTCACCGTCGGACAGAAACACATACGGATAGGACTTATCGTCGCGCAACAGGATGTTGTACGGCGGGCGCCATTCCTTGATAAGCGTCTGTTCAAGCAGCAGCGCTTCGGTTTCGTTGGCGGTTATGGTGGTTTCAATTTGCGCGATGCGGGCAACCAGCGCAGCCGTTTTTGGCGCCAGTCCGGTTTTGCGGAAGTAGCTGGCCAGGCGCTTTTTAAGGTGCTTGGCCTTGCCCACGTAAAGCAGCCGCGCATCGCTGTCGAACATGCGATACACGCCAGGCCGACCACTGCAGGTCGAAAGAAATGCACTTGCGTCGAACACGTCAGTCATCGTCAACCAGCATCGACCATGCCATGACGAACAGCCAGCAAGGCCAGCTCAACATCACTTTTGACCGAGAGCTTCTCGTAAATGCGGTAGCGGTAGGTGTTGACCGTCTTGGGCGACAAGCACAGCTTGTCTGAAATGACCTGAACCTTCTGACAGCCGACAATCATCAACGCGATCTGGATTTCGCGCTCCGACAAGGCATCAAAGGGGGAATCACTGGCAGGTTGAAAGGACTTGAGCGCCAATTGCTGGGCAACCTGCGGGCTGATATAGCGCTGGCCGGCGAACACCAGGCGGATCGCATGGACCATTTCAGCCAGGCCTGCGCCTTTGGTCATATAACCCGCGGCACCTGCTTGCAGCAAACGTGTAGGGAAAGGGTCCTCTTCGCACACGGTCACGGCGACCACCTTGATGTCCGGGTGGCTGCGCATCATCTTGCGAGTCGCCTCCAGGCCGCCGATGCCAGGCATCTTGACATCCATCAGGACTACATCCGGTTTCAACTCACGAGCCTTGAGCAGCGACTCTTCACCGGACTCGGCTTGACCGACCACCTGCAGACCCTCGATATCGGCCAGCATTCGTGTGATCCCTGTACGCACAAGATCGTGATCATCGACCACTAGAACCCGAATCAAGTCGACACCTCGCAAATTGGTCTTGTTCGATTGCCGACACCTTAGCAAAAACTCTTCAGCCAACCTACCGACATGCGTCAACTATCCTCGTTAAAAAGTTAAATCCTGTAAAGATTCATTCCTTGACCGGATCAACATCCCGAGGGCCAAGGCGCTCTTTTAACAGTTGAGGCGCAGAATACTCGGCCAGGGTCGTGGTTAACCGGCGAATTGCCGCCTGATCTTCCTTGTGCAGCACACGAAAGCTGATCAGGATTTTCTCTTCTAAATGGCTGAGATTTTCGATCAATGTTGGCGTAGGGGTGCCCGTCAAGACATAAAGCACATCCACGCCACGGCCTGCGACGCGGGACAAATAGTCCGCCTTGGGCGCGCGATCGCCATTTTCATATTTGCCTTGGGCATTTGCCTCGACACCACCGATTTCGCCAAAAGATTTTTGCGACAAACCCAGCCGCTCTCTTTCCTGCCGCAAGCGCACACCAATTCCACTCATTTGGATGAAGGATCCCATTTTAAACACCCACAAGGATGGTATAATCAAAAAATATTAAACAACTTTGAACGGTTTTGAACTATGACCGGAATTCGTACTGCCGCACAAGCCAAGGCATGGTTGGAATACCAGGGAAAATCCGTTCAAGAGTTCGCTCGGGAACATGGAGTCGACCCGGCAACCACTTATCAAGTGCTCGCAGGGCGCAAAAAAGGGAAGCGTGGCGAAGCCCACAAAGTAGCGGTTCTTCTGGGCATGAAGGACGGCATCATCGCCCCCCAGACCACACTTTCGGTAGAAATGAAAGGTGACGAGCTCGTTTGAGTATGCGCTTATTCGGGCGTGACTCCCGATTTAGTATTCAGACCGTTTTCCTCCACTGCAGCATGCCCAGCAACAGGGCCAGAAAGCCCGGCAGCAGGGCCCCAAGTGTTCGGGGTGCCCGCGCAGGAACACCGCCCTCCTCCTGTAAACGTACAGGCGATAGCCTTTACGGCCAGTCCACATAGTATTTTTTTATTGAACAGGCCCGTTCGCCTCGAGTAAGCTGCGACACATCAATCGGAGACAACCCATGTTGCATCACGCCGCCACAGACATTTGCAAGACCGCACGCGATTCGCGTCTGGCTGCAGCTGTGTGCGCGAACAACATGAACTCCGTTGCACGATTTTATTTTGGGTATTGGTTTAGCCACTGGCGCGCCTGATACCCACACGGCGCCCACTACTTAGGGGTCGCCTACCAGAGAATTCTCACCCCCGGTCGGCTTCCCGATCGGGGGTTTTGTTTTTTCAGGCCCCGACAATTATCAATTTGAGGATTTACCCCATGAACTACGCCACTTATTACCGCTTCGACCTTTGCACTGCATGGCGATTTATCAGCCGCCGTTCGGGACAGCCTGCCGCCTCCGAACGGACCCACATTGGTGGCACGCAAGCACTCATAGCCAGTCTGGCCAATTGTCGAACACCCCAGTAGGGCTGAGCGCGCGGGAGAACCCGCCGCCTGCCCAGGAAGCACATACCATGAACGCATCCGTTTCAGCTCTGCCAGCCGTACACACTGCCACTTCCCAGATTTCGACCCGTCGCCTGCCCAGCGCAGCGCAACTCAAACAGCAACTGCCCCTGAGCGACAAGCTTCGCGACCAGGTGAGCAGCCAGCGCCAGGCCATCCGCGCCATTCTGAACGGTGAAGACTCCCGTTTACTGGTTGTTGTCGGCCCCTGCTCTATCCATGACCCCCTCGCCGCACTTGAATACGCCAGCAATCTCGCTGCTCTGGCCCACGAAGTTCGCGACAACATGCTGCTGGTCATGCGCGCCTACATCGAAAAACCGCGCACCACGGTGGGCTGGAAAGGCCTGGCCTACGACCCGCACCTGGATGGCAGCGATGACATGGCCCATGGTTTGACCCTGTCGCGCGAACTCATGCTGGAGATGCTGCGCATGGGCCTGCCGGTTGCCACCGAGTTGCTGCAACCCATTGCAGCCGGCTACTTCGACGACCTGCTGGGCTGGGTGGCCATTGGTGCACGCACCACCGAATCGCAAATCCACCGCGAAATGGCCAGCGGCCTTGATCTGCCAGTGGGGTTCAAAAACGGTACCGACGGCGGCGTTGCCATCGCCTGTGACGCCATGCGCTCTGCCGCACACAGTCATCGCCACTTCGGCGTGGATAGTCAGGGCCATCCGGCAATCGTTGAAACACGCGGCAACCCCGACACCCATTTGGTGCTGCGCGGCGGCCACAGCGGCCCGAACTACGACCGTGCCAGTGTGGCCAAGGCCCGCGCCGGGCTGGAAAAGAGCGCCATCCCTGCGCGCCTGATGGTGGATTGCAGCCATGCCAACAGTGGCAAAGACCCGCTGCGCCAGCCGGATGTGTTCAACGATGTACTTGCACAACACCTGGCAGGCGATCACTCGCTGATTGGCATGATGCTCGAAAGCCATCTGTTCGAAGGCTGCCAGCCCCTGAGCGCGAACATGCGCTACGGCGTTTCCGTAACCGACGGCTGCCTGGGCTGGGATGCAACCGAGCAACTGCTTCGCAATGCAGCCCGCCAACTGCAAGCGCAACGTCGTACTGCCCGCGCCATAGCCTGACAAACGCGTTCGGCAAACTGCAGCGCAACCTGGGACAAAGCCCACGGTTGCGCGAAGCCGATTTCGACTAAGGTGTTTTTTATGGTTAAAAACACCCTGCGAGATTGATCATGGATGACTCAGCAAACACGCAATACCCGATTTTATTGGTACACGGCCTTTTTGGATTCGACCGTATTGGTTCCCACCAATACTTCAATGGCATCAAGGAAGCGCTCAATTACCGTGGCGCCAGCGTTTATATTCCGTTTATTTCTGCAACCAATGGCAATGAAGAACGTGGCGCTCAACTGCTCAAGCAGATACTCGCCCTGCGCAAGCAGACCGGCGCACAGCGGGTCAACCTGATAGGCCACAGCCAGGGCGCCCTGACCGCGCGCTATGTGGCAGCCATCGCCCCCGAAACTGTCGCTTCAGTAACGTCTGTCAGCGGCCCCAACCACGGCTCGGAACTGGCCGACCGCTTGCGCCAGGCCTTTGCCC
>JBILYW010000293.1:0-5043 GCA_044377555.1 Pseudomonas sp. | reverse complement strand
TCAGTTGCAGAAAAACGGGCAATAGCTCACTTCCTTGCGAGCCTTGCCCAGGCAGATGGTTGTGTCAGTGCTGAAGAAGTGAAACTGCTGGAGCGGGTCTACAAAGCCCTTCAGCTGGACCCGCAATCGCTTTACGGCGACCTGCATGTAGCGACTGCGTCACGAGCGTTCTCGGAACACTTCGGCATACCGTTGACCACACCTGAGCCGCAACCCGGGCCCGAATTCAGTGGCGTAGTGCTCAATCTGGATCGCATCGCTCTGTTGCAGCGGGAAACCGAGGCAGTGTCAGCATTACTGGCTAAGGTATTTACTGAAGAACCGATCCACGAACCTGAGCCCGAGCCCGAGCCGGTTGGCCCGGTGAGCGAAGCGCAGAATGCTTCAGCCGCAATCATCCCCGGACTGGAGGGTGACTACCTTGCATTCCTCAGGCTGCTGCTCTCCCGCCCTCAGTGGAGCCGCTCAGAGCTGGAAGACACCGCCAGCGACATGGAATTGATGCTCGACGGGGCTTTGGAACACATCAACGACCTTGCTTTTGAACACTTCGACATGCCCATTACTGAAGGTGAAGAGCCCGTCGAAATCAACCCGGACATTTTGGAAAAATTGGCCATATGAGCACTATTCGAACCAAAGATCGCGATGCGCTTATTCAATCACTGCGTGCAGGCGTTGTACCGCGTGTGGGTCAACACCTGATCCAGGTTGGGCGCGTCGGCGAACTGGATGCTCTTCTCAAGGATGTGGACCGCTTGGCGGACGGTGGTTCGGCATTCCGTGTAGTGATCGGCGAATACGGCGCAGGCAAGACCTTCTTTTTGAATCTGGTTCGTGCAATTGCCATGGAACGCAAGCTGGTCACCATGCACGCAGACTTGAACCCGGACCGACGTTTGCACGCCAGCGGCGGGCAAGCCCGGTCGCTCTACGCAGAGCTGGCGAAAAACATGTCCACCCGCACAAAACCGGACGGTGGAGCGCTGCAGGGAATCGTCGAGAAGTTCATATCCCAGGCAAAAGCAGAGGCCAAGACTTCAGGCGAAAGTACCGAAAACGTTATCCAGTCACGCCTGAACGAGCTGACTGAAATGGTCAACGGGTATGACTTTGCACACGTTATCGCAGCCTACTGCCGTGGATTTGATGAGGGCAACGAGCAACTCAAGGCCGATGCCATTCGTTGGTTAAGGGGAGAGTTTTCAACAAAGACCGATGCGCGAGCAGCTCTCGGTGTGCGGACCATTATTGACGACGCCTCGATCTATGATCAGCTCAAGCTGTTTTCCAGATTCGTGCGTTTGGCCGGGTATGCCGGGCTGATGGTTTGCCTGGATGAACTGGTTAACCTGTACAAGCTGGCCAACACCCAGGCCCGTAACGCCAACTATGAACAAATCCTGCGCATTCTCAACGACTCCTTGCAAGGAGCCACACAAGGATTGGGCTTTGTCCTGGGAGGTACCCCTGAGTTCCTGATGGATACTCGCCGCGGATTGTTCAGCTACCCGGCCCTGCAATCACGGCTGGCGGAAAACTCTTTTGCCAAAAGTGGTCTGGTTGACCTGTCTGGGCCGGTTATGCGCCTGACCAGCCTGACCCCTGAAGATTTTTACGTGTTGCTGCAAAAACTACGACATGTCTATGCCTCAGGCGACCCCCAGAAGTACTTGCTGCCCGACGAAGCCCTGCCGCGATTTATGGCGCACTGTAATCAGCGTCTTGGGGAAGCCTATTTCCGTACCCCCCGCACAACGATCACTGCCTTTATCAACCTCCTGGCAATTCTGGAGCAGAACCCAGGTACTGACTGGCGCGAACTGATTGGTAGCGTTGAAGTGGCACGAGACAACGGTGGCGCATCAGACCTGACCGTGGAGCAGGACGATGAGCTTGCCACCTTTGAACTCTGACTCTTGCTCTTTTAGCCTTCTCGACCCGCGGATTCAACGCTGGATCTGGGACGAAGGCTGGACATCGCTCAGAGATGCCCAAGAGCAAGCCGTTCCCGCTTTGGTCGACGCCGATCAGGATGTCATTATCGCTGCAGCCACTGCGGCGGGTAAAACCGAAGCCGCTTTCCTGCCGATACTGACCCACCTGCTCAATCACTGCGACGTACCCGGTTCGGTACTGTATATCAGCCCTCTCAAAGCTCTGATTAACGATCAATGGGATCGTTTGGGCCGCCTGTGCGAGCAATTGGAAATCCCGGTAGTTGCCTGGCATGGAGACATTGCAGCCAGCAAGAAACACCGCTTCCTGAAATCGCCTGAAGGTGTGCTGCTCATCACGCCAGAGTCGCTGGAGGCGCTTTTCGTAAATCGTGGCTCCACCCTTGACGCAGTGTTCAAAAACCTGCGCTACATCGTCATTGATGAACTACACGCTTTTATAGGCAGTGAACGGGGTAAACAACTTCAATCACTGATGCATCGCGTTGAACTGGTCGTCGGTCGAACCTTGCCTCGGGTGGGGCTCTCGGCAACGCTGGGTGATATGAAGATGGCCAGTGAGTTTCTATGCCCCAGACGCCACGAGGGGGTCAAGGTCATTGAGTCAAAAAGTGCGGGCCAGACGCTACAAATCCAGTTAAGAGGCTACATCCAGTCACCCATGTGCAAGCTGCTCGAAGCCAGGGATAAAACCGAAGCTGATGAAGAACCTGAAGACCAGAGTGCTCCTGATTTCGCCATTGCGGAGCATCTCTACAAGGTGCTCAGGGGCAGCAACAACCTGGTCTTCCCGAACAGTCGTACACAGGTAGAGTCTTACGCAGACCGGCTCCGAAGATGTTGTGAGCGGGATGCAGTGCCCAATGAGTTCTGGCCCCACCACGGCAGCCTGTCCAAGGATCTGCGTGAGCAAACCGAGCAGGCCTTGAAATCCGGGGAATATCCCGCCACTGGCATCTGCACATCGACCCTGGAGCTGGGTATCGATATCGGCTCAATCAAAAATGTCGTACAGATTGGCTCACCGCCCTCGGTCGCCAGCCTTCGTCAACGCTTGGGACGTTCCGGCAGACGCCCGGGTGAACCTGCCATTTTGCGGGCCTATTGCAAGGAGCAGCCTCTAGACACCAATTCCACCCTTTCGGACCAATTACGCCAGGAGCTTGTGCAGACCATCGCCATGATTCGTCTGCTCACGCAATCATGGTTTGAGCCTCCACGTACCCAAGGTGTGCATGCATCCACACTGGTTCAGCAATGCCTTTCTATCATCGCTCAATGCGGGGGCGCCACGGCGCCCGAGTTATGGCGCCGCCTGGTCGCAGACGGTGCATTTACCCGAACCGAAAAGGCCGATTTTGTTGAACTATTGAAGAGCCTGGGCGCAAAAGAGCTCATCACACAGGAAAGTTCTGGGCTGTTGCTGCCAGGTACCATTGGCGAGCGCTTGGTCAACCACTATGAGTTTTACAGCGCCTTCACCAGTGATGAGGAGTTCCGCTTGGTGTGTGCAGGCAAACCTTTAGGCTCCGTACCAGTCAGCCGCCCCCTGACCAAGGATCAGAGAATCATATTCGGCGGACGTCGCTGGCAAGTTCAAGACGTTGATCTTGAGGCCAAGGTTATCGTTGTCTCCCCTTCTCGAGGCGGTGCTCCCCCATATTTTGAGGGGCTGGGTGCAATGATTCACGATCGGGTGCGTCAAGAGATGCGAGCAGTTCTTACTGAAAAAACACCCTGCCCTTTTATTGATCGCACAGCCCAGGCACTACTGGACGAAGCACGCCAGACCTTTGCAGCTCTAGGTCTAGCAGAGCAGCACATCATAAAAAAAGGCAGCAGTTGCCAGATCGTAAGCTGGCTGGGCGATCACGCCAATGACGCCCTGTGTTTGCTGCTTAATCACGCGGGGGTAAGTTGTGGCTCTGAAGGGTTGTTGATATCGACTAATGCCGATAATGACAAGCTGATGCACGCACTTGGCCGGGTGGCAGCTCTGGACGCCAGCGATCTGAAAACCCTGCTCGCCGATGTAAAGAACATGCGGCGAGAAAAATGGGACTGGGCTCTGCCTGAGTCGCTGCTTATGAAGTCCTTTGCTTCCATCTCTCTGGATATCGAAACGGCTATAGGTTTTGCAAAAGCGCAGGCGCAACAGTCAGGAGGCTTTATTGCGTAGCTCCGCAAAGCCGCTCACTCAGCCTTGGGCAGGGTGAGCGCAGGCGCTATCCACATGCGTATTCGCAAACAGATCCAGCTGGCAAACAGAATACTGCCAATATCAACAATCACCTGGCACCACTGGACCCACGCTCTATTCCAATCAAAATCAACCCAAGCTTGGTCCAACTCTTTCCATGGGGTTGGGTGCACACCAGTGGACCAGTCACAGGCACGCATGAACGGCTCATATATCAGCTCCCACAGTAACGAGATGACCAGCGAACAGACCATTACCGGGAGAATCCCCCGCGCTATATGCCCCCTAATACCAACAGAGCCGAACCGGTATATGAGCGGCAAGACGGCTCCAGTCAGCAGGTAGCCGACAGGACCTGTCATCACACCGATCCTTGTCGCACCAGGGTAAATCGATTGTGCCCACGCCCAGTCTTGATATGCAGAATAGTACCAACACGCGAGCAGAATCGAGACGATAGCAAAGGGGATATGTATCAACATCACCCCTTTATACGAGCACGAATGGATTAGCGGCCAAGCAGCTAACACGCAACCAATAAACCCAACCAGGTGCACAATCTCCCGCCGACCGAAGAACCAGGCTTTACCTGCCAGACCGAAAAGGTTGAACAGGTGCAGGCACTTTAGGGGCTCGTAGCCTTCAAGCCACTCAGCAAACAGCACCAAGCTGACGCCAAGGGTGGCCGTTGCCAGTAAAGCCATGGCTGTCGATAGTTTTAGAGGGGGTGAGATCATGCACTCTCCGTGATTGGCTTGAACCGCCGTTGGTGGCAACAACTGCTGCGACCTATAGCCGCTTAACCCAGGAGTCAGAGACCGCCCCTGCGCAAGTCATACAACGCACTCAGAGCCAGCAATCAAATTTCAGGCAAAAAAAAGCCTG
>JBILYW010000291.1:0-5064 GCA_044377555.1 Pseudomonas sp. | reverse complement strand
AACCTCGGTCCGATCACCCATATTCGCCTGAACCTGTTCCCGGACGGTGGTGTAAGCCGCCTGCGTGTTTTGGGCAAAGTCGCCAAATAAGCGCTGACCCCGATCGCAGGCAAGCCTGCTCCCACAGGGAATTGCATCGCACATGTGGGAGCGGGCTTGCCCGCGATAGCGACAAAACTGACACCACAGAAACCTGAACAAGAAGACCACCATGCGCACATTGATGATTGAACCGCTGACCAAAGAAGCCTTCGCCCCTTTCGGTGACGTAATCGAAACCGATGGCAGCGACCACTTCATGATCAATAACGGTTCCACCATGCGCTTTCATCGCCTGGCAGAGGTCGAAACGGCTACGCCAGACGACAAGGCGATCATCAGCATTTTCCGCGCTGAAGCGCAGGACATGCCCTTTACCGTTCGCATGCTGGAGCGCCATCCGTTGGGCAGCCAGGCTTTTATCCCGCTGCTCGGCAACCCCTTTCTGATCGTGGTCGCGCCAGTTGGCGATGAACCTGTATCAGGTCTGGTCCGCGCCTTTGTCAGTAATGGCAGGCAGGGCATTAATTACCATCGCGGCGTTTGGCACCATCCGGTGCTGACGATCGAAAAGCGGGATGACTTCCTGGTGGTTGATCGCAGTGGCACAGGCAATAACTGCGATGAGCATTTTTTGAAAGAGGATGAGCTGCTGATCCTCGCCCCCCACCAATAAGAGAAGGCCTGATAGCCCGCGCAAGGGTGACAGGCAAGAGGTAGAGACTGTGGAAGCACATCTGATGGAATGGCTGAATCTGAGCGTGCGCTGGATTCATATGATTACCGGCGTGGCCTGGATTGGCGCCTCGTTTTACTTTGTCTGGCTCGAAAACAACCTGGACCGGAGCAACCCCAAAGAGGGGCTGGCCGGGGATTTGTGGGCCATTCACGGCGGCGGCATTTACCACCTCGAAAAATACAAGCTGGCCCCACCGACCATGCCGGACAACCTGCACTGGTTCAAATGGGAAGCCTACTTCACCTGGATGTCAGGCATTGCCTTGCTGTGCCTGGTGTTCTACTTCAACCCGGCGCTGTACCTGATTGCTCCCGGCTCCAGCCTCAGCGGGCCCGAAGCCGTGGCCATCGGCATTGGTTCATTGATGGCCGGCTGGTTCATTTACGACTTTCTGTGCGACTCCGCCCTGGGCAAGCGCCCGGCGTTGCTCGGTTTCATCCTGTTTTTGCTGCTGGTTGGCGCAGCCTTCGGCCTGAGCAAGGTGTTCAGTGGCCGTGGTGCGTACCTGCATGTGGGCGCCATCATCGGCACCATCATGGTGGGTAACGTATTCCGCACCATCATGCCCGCCCAGCGCGCACTGGTGGCCGCGATCAAGGAAGGCCGCAGCCCCGATCCGGCACTGCCGGCCAAAGGCCTGTTGCGTTCACGCCACAACAACTACTTCACCTTGCCGGTGCTGTTCATCATGATCAGCAACCACTTCCCGAGTACCTACGGCAGCCAGTACAACTGGTTGATCCTGGCCGGGATTGCGGTGCTGGCAGTGCTGGTTCGTCACTACTTCAACACCCGCCACAACAGCCATAAATTTGCCTGGACCTTGCCCGTCGCTGCACTGGGCATGATTTGCCTGGCTTACGTCACAGGCCCAAAACCTGCGCCAACCGCTCCTGAAGTGGCCAAGGTGATCAAGTACCAGCCGCTTCCGGAAACCGCTCTGGGCGGTGTCAAAGCCGCGGATGCCCCGCCCCCCGCACCCGCACCTGCTGCCCCCGCAGCCCCAGTGGCCAGCATTGATTTCGAAAAAGTCCACGTGGTGATCCAGGAACGCTGCACGGTCTGTCACTCCGCCACGCCCAGCAGCCCGCTGTTCAGCGCAGCGCCAGCCGGGGTGATGTTTGACACCGCGCAGCAGATCAAGCTGATGGCCCCGCGCATTCAGGCACAGGCCGTTGCCAGCCAGATCATGCCGCTGGGCAACATCACGCAAATGACGCAACAGGAACGCGACCTGATCGGCGCCTGGATCAATACCGGGGCCCCTACCAACTGACGCGCGCGCGGTGGCCGCAGCCTGGCTGCGGCCACAAGAACACACCACTAGCTCACAACAATAAGAATGACCGAGGTGTTGCATGTCCGATTTAACCGAACCGCGCATACCCGACATAACGGCCCCGCCGCCCCTGGCGCGACTCCCTTTGCTGCAATTGATCCTGGTTGGCTTGCAACACGTGCTGCTGATGTATGGCGGTGCGGTTGCCGTGCCGCTGATCATCGGGCAAGCCGCAGGTCTGAGTCGTGAAGAGATCGCCTTTCTGATCAACGCCGACCTGCTGGTCGCGGGGATCGCGACCATCGTGCAATCCATGGGCATCGGCCCCATGGGTATCCGCATGCCGGTCATGATGGGGGCCAGTTTTGCCGCTGTCGGCAGCATGGTAGCCATGGCCGGCATGCCGGGTATCGGCATGACCGGCATTTTCGGGGCAACCATTGCTGCCGGTTTTTTCGGGATGATCATTGCGCCATTCATGTCCAAGGTGGTGCGTTTCTTCCCGCCATTGGTCACCGGTACTGTCATCACCTCCATTGGCCTGTCACTGTTCCCCGTCGCGGTGAACTGGGCCGGTGGCGGCAGTGCTGCTGCGCAATTCGGCTCCCCGGTGTACCTGGCCATCGCGGCCCTGGTGCTGGGTACCATCTTGCTGATCAACCGCTTCATGCGCGGTTTCTGGGTCAATATTTCGGTGTTGATCGGTATGGCGCTGGGCTACGTTCTGTCCGGTTCAATCGGCATGGTCGACCTCTCCGGTATCGACCAGGCGCCCTGGTTCCAGGTTGTCACTCCGCTGCACTTCGGCATGCCCGAGTTCCACCTCGCACCCATCCTCTCCATGTGTCTGGTGGTGGTGATCATTTTTGTCGAGTCCACCGGGATGTTCCTGGCGCTGGGCAAAATCACCGGCCAGGAAGTCACCCCGCGCATGCTGCGTCGCGGCTTGCTGTGTGATGCGGGCGCTTCGTTCTTCGCCGGTTTCTTCAACACCTTTACCCATTCCTCCTTTGCCCAGAACATTGGTCTGGTGCAGATGACCGGCGTGCGTTGCCGTTCGGTCACGATCATGGCCGGGATATTTCTGATCACCCTGAGCCTGCTGCCCAAGGCGGCGTATCTGGTGGCCTCTATTCCGCCTGCGGTACTGGGCGGCGCAGCCATCGCCATGTTCGGCATGGTTGCGGCTACGGGGATCAAGATCCTGCAGGAAGCCGATATCGCCGACCGCCGCAATCAGTTGCTGGTGGCCGTCAGTATCGGCATGGGCCTGATCCCCGTGGTGCGCCCTGAGTTCTTCGCCCACTTGCCACTGTGGATGGGCCCCATCACCCACAGCGGAATCGCCATGGCCGCCGTCAGCGCGGTATGCCTGAACCTGATGTTCAACGTACTGGGCGGCGCCGGCCGTGCAGCCATGAGCGGGCACGTGCATCAGCACTGATCCGACTACCCCCTTGTGGGAGCGAGCCTGCTCGCGATGCAAACGATGCGGTATTTCTGAACAACCGCATTGAGGCCATCGCGAGCAGGTTCGCTCCCACAGAGTCACCAGCTTCTGGTAAAGAAAACAACAATAAAAAAGGAGTTACCCATGAACTGCAAACACTGGGGCGTCATGCTCGCGGGTGGTTTTCTGGCTGCCGGTCAGGCAATGGCCGGTGATCTGTTTTTGTGGCAAACCAACAGCCTGACTTACCTCTACGGCAAGAACTTCGCGATCAACCCTTCGATCCAGCAAACCGTCACCTTCGAGCATGCCGACAAGTGGAAATACGGCGACAACTTCCTGTTTGTCGACCGCATTTTCTACAACGGCAAGGAAGACCCCAACAAAGGCCCGCATACCTACTACGGCGAGTTCAGCCCGCGCCTGTCCCTGGGCAAGATCTTCGACCGCAAGTTTGAGTACGGCCCGATCAAGGACGTATTGCTGGCCATGACCTATGAGTACGGCGAAGGCGACAGCGAGGCGTACCTCATCGGCCCCGGCTTTGACCTGGCGGTACCCGGCTTCAACTACTTCACCCTGAACTTCTACCGTCGCCATACCGAAGGACCGCGCCCTGGTACCGGTACCTGGCAGATTACCCCGTCGTTTTCCTACACCATCCCCATGGGGCGCTCCAACCTGCTGATCGACGGCTACATGGACTGGGTGGTCGACAATGACCAGAACTCCCGCGGCACCTATCACGCCAACCTGCACTTCAACCCTCAGATCAAATATGACCTGGGCAAAGCCCTGAACCTGGGTGAGAAACAGCTGTATGTGGGGATTGAATACAGCTATTGGAAAGACAAGTACGGCATCGAAAGCAGCAGCCGCCTGGACACCAACCAGAACACGGCCAGTGCCCTGATCAAAGTCCACTTCTAAGTTAAAGGCTGTGCACGCTCTGTTATCGCTCGACCCGGGTGATAACAGAGCGCTTGAGTGCAAACGTCTGAGCCAGTATTCTCCGCGGCCGCTCAAACGCGAGTGTTGTTTTAAAGCTGACTTCAAAGCCAACTTAATGCCTTTAAATCAAAGGTTTAGTGCCTGTATTAATCACCTTTCACGCGATTGTCAGATGACTGCCGGGGGATTTTTTTGGCCCTCAAACAGGCATGGCCCCGTACTTGCTTTAAACAATAAAGCTGACCGTAAGGGCAAGTTTTAAAAAACGGACCAAGGCGCCAAAACAGAGCGCCACGTTCTCACTACTGCACACCTTTTTACTTTTTTGGAGCTAACCGAATGAAGCGCACTCTTACCAGCCTGATGCTTGCGGGGAGCATGTTGGGCGGGGCTCCGGCAGTCGCCGGCGACCTGCTGCAATGGCAAACCAACAGCCTGACTTACTTGTACGGCAAAGACTTCCAGGTCAATCCAAAGATCCAGCAAACCCTCACCTTCGAGCACGCTGACAGCTGGAAGTACGGCGATAACTTTTTCTTCCTCGACCGTATTTTCTATAACGGTAAAGAAGACGGTAACGTTGGCCCGAACACCTATTACGGCGAA
>JBILYW010000290.1:0-5078 GCA_044377555.1 Pseudomonas sp. | reverse complement strand
TCGTCATTTTCAATCGCCCGGGTGGAGTTGTGCGTCAGCGCTTTAAAGCTCTCACGCAGGCTCTTCTCGGAAGCTTCATCCAGCGGGAAGTGGAACAGCTCGGCCTGCTCAAGGTGACGCAGGCGGTAGTCGACGCCGCTGTCGACGTTGACGATTTCGGTGTTCTGCTTGATCAGAGCAATGGCCGGCAGGAAGCGCGCGCGTTGCAGGCCGTCCCTGTACAAACCGTCCGGCACGATGTTCGACGTCGCGACCAGGGTCACGCCGTTTTTGAACAGTTCCTCCATCAAGGTGCCGAGAATCATCGCATCGGTAATGTCCGAAACAAAGAATTCGTCGAAACAAATCACCCGGGCCTCATCGGAGAAACGCTTGGCGATGATGGTCAGCGGGTTCTTTTCACCATTGAGGGTGCGCATTTCTTCGTGCACGCGCTTCATGAAGCGGTGGAAGTGCGTACGAACCTTCTCTTTGAACGGCAAGGCATCAAAGAACGTGTCCACCAGGTAGGTTTTACCCCGACCCACACCGCCCCAGAAATACAGGCCCTTGACCGGCGTACGTTCTTTTTTGCCGAACAGCTTGCTGAACACGCCAGGCTTGCTCTGGGAAGCAGCAACCAGGTCGTCGTAAAGACGCTGCAAATGGCGCACAGCGTTTTCCTGTGCGGCATCGTGGAAGAAGTCCGGGCGTTTCAGATCAGCTTGGTATCGTTCTAGAGGCGTCATAATTCGTTAGCAAGGCAACAAAAACGGGCCGCCACTGTAGCGACGGCCCTGGGGAATGGCAATCAAACCTGAGACGAAACGTCGCACTTTCTCAGTCTTGAGCGGGGACCAATGCCAGGCGCAATGCCTGGATCGCCGCGTCACGCGCTGCGCTATCGGCAAACGCAGGGCTGTCTGCCACGCATGCGTCGGCCAGCCACACGCTGAAGCTCAGCTCGTCACTGCGCACATCCAGCGGTTCACCCGCCTGCAGTTGCTTGGTCACCTGACCGGCGGCTTTGCCATCTGCAAAACTGCGCGACAGCAGCAGTTGCTCGCCATCAGCGGCCAGCAGGCGGAAACGGAAGCTGCCATCTTCGTCGCGGAAGCTGACAAATCTCGGGCCCTTGACGGCTTTTTTCTTGATGTTGGTGGTGGCCTGGGCGGCGCTGACAAACGAGCGCAAGCCAACCGCTTCACGCAACTGGGTCAGGAACGGGCGCGCGATGTTACGCGCTTTTTGGGCGCCGGCCAGAAGGATGTCTTCCATGTCCGCAGGTCGCGACATCAAGTCGTGGTAACGCTCGCGGGACTCACCCAGCTCGGCATCCAGCAGCTTGAACAGGCGCTCTTTGGCCTCGCCCCAGCCCAGGCCCTGCAACAATTCGCTGCGCAACTCATCTGCCTGCTCAGCCGTGGAGAACGCCTGATACAGGGTGAACAGGTGCGAGTTGTCCGGATCTTTGGCTTCGCCCGGCGCACGGGAGTCGGTGACGATCCGCGAAATCGCGCTTTTCATGTCTTTGGCGCTGCTGAACAACGGAATGGTGTTGTCGTAGCTTTTGGACATTTTGCGGCCATCAAGGCCCGGCAAAGTGGCCACGCTTTCTTCGATCAGCGCTTCAGGCATGGCGAAGAATTCCTTGCCATTGCCGAACAGGTGATTGAAGCGCTGGCCGATGTCACGAGCCATTTCTACGTGCTGGATCTGGTCACGACCGACCGGCACCTTGTTGGCGTTGAACATCAGGATGTCTGCTGCCATCAGCACCGGATAGCTGTACAGCCCCATGGTGATGCCCGCATCCGGGTCTTCACCGTTTTCCAGATTCTTGTCGACCGAGGCCTTGTAGGCGTGAGCCCGGTTGAGCAAGCCCTTGGCCGCGACACAGGTCAGCAGCCAGGTCAGTTCCGGGATCTCCGGGATATCGGACTGGCGATAAAACGTCACACGATCGACATCCAGACCCGAGGCCAGCCAGGTCGCGGCGATTTCCTGACGCGAGCGCTGGATGCGCTGCGGGTCATCGCACTTGATCAGGGCGTGGTAGTCGGCCAGGAAGTAAAACGAGTCGGCATTGGGGTCACGGCTGGCCACGATCGCAGGGCGGATGGCCCCGGCGTAGTTGCCCAGGTGCGGCGTACCGGTGGTGGTGATACCGGTGAGGATACGAGTACGAGTGGTCATGGTTAATCGCTTATCAGGCTGCAATCAATTCGAAAGGCGTGGCGCTACCAACTCTTTGAGCTCGGGCAGCTTGCCGTGAAAAAAGTGTCCGCATTCTGCCACTTTCAGCAGCTCATGGGGGCGGGTCAGCGCGCTTGACCAGTTATAGACCAGCTGCGGGTCAATCACTTCGTCGGTTTCGGGCTGGATAACCGTCAGCGGGCAGTTGTGGGGCAAGGCATCTTCGTCACGCAATCGCATGACCGCCGGGGCCACCATGAACAGGCGCGACAGGTTCTCGCCCCGGGCCTCAAGCCGCCCGCCCAGGCTGGCCGCAACAAAACCGCCAAACGAAAAGCCGAGCAGGGTAATCGGTAATTCAGGGTGTTTGGCGCGCAACCAGTTCGCGGCAGCCAGTGCATCATCGACTTCGCCAGAACCCATATCGTGGCTGCCTTCGCTGGCACCCGTACCGCGGTAATTAAATCGCAAGGTAATCAGGCCAGCATCACGTGCGGTGCGCTGCAGGGTCGAAACCACTTTATTCATCATGGTTCCACCCTGCACCGGATTCGGGTGGCACAGCAGCGCAAGGCCCTTTGGCTCAGCAGAATCAAGGTACAAGGCTTCCAGTTGGCCGACGGGGCCATCAATTACTACAGGGGTTTCGCGGGTAAGCAAGAAGGAACTCCGTGACCTCAAATTGGGTCGACTCGTCTAGCTGATAGATTCTGTCTGACATATTTGCGAGTGCATCGCGGTATACAGCGCAGGTCCGAGCCGTTAACGTAAAGCAAAGCCGTTTATAGAGGAAGGACTCGTGGAACACTCGCTCTTGATTTGGTTGTTGCCGACTCTAGCCTTGGTTGCCGGTGTCGCCATTGGTTTTCTGGTCGCTCGTCTGCTGCCAAATGCCGTGCCTAACCGCACGCAGCGTCAGCTAGACGACATCCAGGAACGTTTTGACAGTTATCAAAGTGAAGTGGTCACCCACTTCAACAGCACCGCCAACCTGATGAAAAAACTCACTCAGAGCCATCAGGACGTGCAAGACCACCTCGCCGAGGGCGCCAACCGTTTGGCCCTGGACGAGCAAACTCGCCAACGCCTGCTGGCGGCATTGCACTCTGACGCGCCACAACCGCATCGCGAGCGCATTACCCCGCCGCGCAGCGCTGAGCCGCCGCTGGATTACGCACCGAAAACCCCGAACGCCCCCGGTATGCTTGATGAGCATTACGGCCTGAAGAAGTAATTCCTCCGGTAAAGCGTTAAACAAAAAGCCCCGCGATCGATAAGGATCGCGGGGCTTTTTGTTGAGTGGCTACAACGTGGACTTTACGGGTACTGCTGAACCTGACCCGGCTGCTGGTATTGCATGCCCGGGATCGGTGCCAGGGTGACTTGCACGCGGCGGTTCTGCGCACGGCCGTCAGCTGTTGCGTTGCTGGCAATCGGGTCAGCCGGGCCCATGCCCTTGACCGACAGGTACTGCCCGCTCACGCCCTGGGACGTCAGGTAGGTCGCCACACTTTGTGCACGTTGCTGCGAGAGCTGCATGTTGTAGTTGTAGTTACCGGTGCTGTCGGTGTAACCCGCAATCTGGATCAGGTTCTGGTTGTTGAACTGCTTCAGCGAGTTCGCCAGGTTGTTCAGCGGCTGATAGAAACTTGGGGCGATGTTGGCGGAGTTGGTCGCGAAGGTAATGTTGCCCGGCATCACCAGGGTGATGTTGTCACCCTGACGCTGAACCTCAACGCCGGTATTGGCCATGCTGGCGCGCAATGCAGCTTCCTGCTTGTCGGCGTAATAGCCGTAACCCGCCGCACCCAGGCCCGCCACGGCGGCGCCGATCAACGCACCCTTGCCGCGGTTATTGTGGTCGATGGCAGCACCCGCCACAGCACCGGCCAAAGCCCCCAGACCACCGTAGGTAGCGGTTTTGCTCAAGCCCGTCCCGGAGGAAGCCTGGCCCTGGTTGCCATACGGGTTGGGCGTAGCGCAGCCGGCCAGCAAGGCAACCGCACTTGCAGCAACAATCAAACGACGCGAAATGAACATGGTGAAGCTCCTGATCAATCTTTCTGGGGGCAAAAGGCCATAGGCATTAGACCTTCATGGGCGTTAGAACACGACCAATGGTAAAAATTCCTTTGGGCGCTGACATTTGCAGTCAACAAACCATAGTCGCCCGATTGCATGCCCACAAATCCCTGACCCTCGCCAACCCCATTACTTTTTGGTCGCCTTGCTGCGCATAACAATTGCAGGCAAACCGAGGCGACTGCATCGCTGGCAAGCAAGCTCCCACTGCAGGTATGGGTTTTATACAGCCGCTGTCAGAACTTCACGCCCACCGTCAGCGTCACAAAGTCGCGGTCGCTCAGGGTGCTGTAGCGCCCGCCAAAGAAGTTGGTGTACGACAGGCTGCTGGTGTAGGTGTTTTGATACTCACCGTCCAGGCCCAGGGTGATGGCTTTGCGGCCCTCTTCGAAGTTGGCGTTGGGGCCGGGGGAATAGCCGCTGATGTCATGGGACCAACCCAGATTGGGCTTGAGGTTCACACCGGGCAATACGCTGTTGTATTCCCACACCGCCCGGCCACGGTAACCCCAGGACGTGGTGGTGGCGAAACCGTCGTCACCCTCGGTGCCGAAGACCGGGTCACGGCCATAACGCAGGTCTGACGTACCCTCCAGACCGCCCACATGGGTCACGCCCACCTCACCGATCACGGTCAGGCGATTGGCCCCCATCGCATTGTCGAAAATATGCGTGAGCGACGTCTGGAACTGGGTGATTTCCTTGCGCTGATAGCCCTGAACATCCGCTCCGGGGGTCACGGTCAGCGGCGAGGCATCGGCAAGGCCGGGCAGCAACGTGACATTGGCATACAGCAAGTCGTTGCTGTTGAGTTGCACCGG
>JBILYW010000289.1:0-5081 GCA_044377555.1 Pseudomonas sp. | reverse complement strand
ACGAAAGTGAAGTCGAGAGGCAGATGACCATCTGCAATGCTTGTCGTTATTGCGAAGGTTTCTGCGCGGTATTTCCGGCAATGACCCGGCGCCTGGAGTTCAATCAGGCGGACATCCATTACCTGGCGAACCTTTGCCACAACTGCGGTGCGTGCTTGCACGCCTGTCAGTACTCCGCCCCCCATGAATTCGAGGTCAATGTACCGAAGGCAATGGCCAAGGTGCGCCTTGATACTTACGCCGAATACGCATGGCCACGGGTGATGGGCAAGTTGTATCAGCGAAACGGTATGACTCTGGCGCTGGCTTCGGGAGCAGGCCTGGCATTGTTTCTATGTCTCACCCTGTTGATCATGGGAAACCTCTTTGTCACGATTCCGGGGGGTAACTTCTACAAAATCTTCCCTCATAACACCTTGGCGTTGATGTTCGGCGCGGTGTTCGGCTTTTCGGTACTCGCGCTAACCATTGGAGTGCGACGCTTCTGGCGCAACGTCTCACCAGTGGCAGCCTCTCTGCCAGTAAGAGCGTCCGCGACACTGGAAGCTACGGCCAACGTCGCGAAACTCAAATATCTGGACGGTGGCCATGGTAAGGGCTGCAACAACGCCGACGATCAATTCACCCTCTGGCGTCGTCGCTTCCACCACCTCACCTTCTACGGTTTCATGCTGTGCTTCGCCGCCACGGGTGTGGCCACGCTTTTTCACTATTTGCTCAATTGGTCGGCCCCTTATCCGATCTTCAGCTTGCCGGTGATGTTGGGCATTGTCGGTGGTATCGGTTTGCTGATTGGCCCGGCAGGTCTGCTCTGGCTGAACCTGCGCCGCAACCCCGCACACGGTGACGAGAATCAGAAGCCTATGGATCGCGGTTTCATCGCGTTGCTGTTTTTGGTTAGCACAAGCGGCCTGGCGCTTTTGGCGCTTCGAGAAACCAGCGCCTTGGGCTTGATGCTGGCTATTCATCTCGGTCTGGTCATGGCGTTTTTCCTGACCATGCCCTACAGCAAGTTCGCCCATGGAATCTTCCGCAGCGCAGCGCTGCTCAAACACGCCATCGAGAAACGCCAACCCAACCCGGTCGTTGCCGGCAACGACTAACGGCTTAAACACTCATTCCAAAAACAATAGTGAGCATAACGGCAGCCATGATGAAAACTACTACGGCCACAACCCGCGCCAAGGGGTCCAAGCTAGGGGCCATTTTTCGGGTCACCAGCGGTAACTTCCTGGAACAGTTCGATTTCTTTCTCTTCGGGTTCTACGCAACTTACATCTCCCAGACCTTCTTTCCGGCCACCAGCGAATTTGCTTCGCTAATGATGACCTTTGCTGTGTTCGGCTCTGGATTCCTGATGCGTCCGTTGGGAGCAATCGTACTGGGTGCGTACATCGACAAGGTTGGCCGTCGTAAGGGGCTGATCGTGACGCTGTCAATTATGGCCGCTGGTACGGTGTTGATCGCCCTGGTGCCGGGCTACGCCAGCATCGGCGTAGCGGCACCGATTCTGGTGTTGCTGGGCAGGCTGCTGCAAGGCTTCTCCGCCGGGGCAGAGATGGGCGGTGTTTCCGTTTATCTTGCGGAAATTGCGACGCCCGGCCACACCGGTTTCTACACCAGTTGGCAATCGGCAAGTCAGCAGGTTGCAATCGTCGTTGCGGCCGCGCTGGGATACACCATCAACGCTACGATGCAGGCCGCTGAAATCGCCGACTGGGGCTGGCGCATTCCTTTTTTCATTGGCTGCGTCATTATCCCGTTCATTTTCATAATCCGCCGCTCACTTGAAGAGACTGCGGCATTCACTGCACGCCTGCACCGTCCAACGACTCGTGAAGTTTTTCGCTCGATGCGTGACAACTGGCGCACCGTACTTGCGGGCGGATTGCTAGCCTCCATGACCACTACCACGTTCTACTTGATTACGGTCTATACCCCTACTTTTGGTAGAACTGTATTGAACCTGAGCACTACCGATAGCCTGGTGGTCACGTTGCTGGTTGGTATCAGTAACTTTTTCTGGTTACCCATAGGTGGCGCGCTTTCCGATCGCATAGGCCGTCGCCCCCTGCTTCTCGCGATCTCCTTGCTGTGCATATTTACCGCCTATCCCGCTATGCACTGGCTGGCAGAGGCGGCCAGTTTCGAACGATTGCTTGCCGTCCTGCTGTACTTCTCATTCTTTTTCGGTATTTACAATGGCGCTATGGTTGCAGCATTAACTGAGGTGATGCCTCAGAACGTACGTGTGGTTGGCTTCTCGCTGGCGTTCAGTCTGGCAACTGCTGTGTTTGGCGGTTTCACCCCGGCAATCTCGACCCTGCTGGTCCAGGCCACAGGGGATAAAGCATCGCCAGCCTACTGGCTTATGTTCGCGGCGATGTGCGGGTTTACGGCGACAACGATTCTATATCGCAAGCAAAAAACATTAGCGGTCAAACTCGTCTAGTTCCCGCTCGATGGCCGTCGCTACTACTCGGTAGCGACGGTGCGTGAGTAGCGGCTTGGGGTCGATTCTGTTGAAAAAGTCGGTCATCAAAAACCGCCTGATCATCGACCCGTGAAAATGCCTTTTTTACACGCTGCTACGTGAAATCTGCCTCTGGACACCTCAGCCGAAAGTAAAAATTTCAATGTCGGTCGCGTACTTTTCAGCTGCGGAAACCATGGCCGACTGTTTTCAACAGAATTGGTCGATAGCAGTCACTCGTAAACGTCAGCTATCTACCCGCCGTAGCTAACACTTGCTACATTTAATGAGGCTTTTGAACGATCAAATCAAAACGGTGCCAGTTGAGTGGGCCAGAGGGCGTCTGAGTCATTATTTGCGTCTCGCGAAGAAGATTTACTTCCAGCCCCTCGCACATCCGACGGATGTCCAGCTCGGAGTGGAAGGTCAAGTGAGCAAATGTCGACCAGCCATGCTGGGGACCAAAAAAATGCCCGACAAAAACTCCCCCTGGTTCCAGGGCATGCAGCACCTGATCCCAGAGTTGCTTAAAGCTTTTGGGCCGACAAAAAGGCAAGGCTAATCCGGCATGGATCAGGTTTGATCTAGGTAGTGCAGGCAAACATTCAAAATCCGAGAGGCAGGTAGTCAGCATTCCGGCCTGCCCCCCTGAGCAGTTTGCAATCGTACGAGTAATTGCCTCTGGCTCATTATCAACAGCCAGGACGTCCCAGCCCGACTGCATAAGCTGCTGCGTTTCCTTTCCTGCGCCGCACCCCAAATCTACAGCCTGCCGAGCAACTGCAAGATTACCAGCGAGGTTTATCGCTCGGGCTAACAGAAGAGATGGGCCTCGACGCTCGGCCTCATCATAAAATGCATTCCAGCTACTCACGGATAAAACATCATCATTTCTTGAATTTGTTGCCAATAAGTATTCATTCGAGCTCCTTTTCGTTCTCTTCTTTCAGCAGGATGAATCGCCCCGAAGCGCTATCCGGCCATCTTCTGCCAGTCTGTTGGCTTTTTTGGCTCGGGGCCCGTTGCTCTGCCCAGCACGTACACCGACACCGTGCTCCTCGGCACTACGGCCACAAAATGCCAACCTTCTTGCAACAAACGGTTCGCATCTCGCACGTTGGTCGCTTCCTTCAGTTCAGTGATTTCATGCATCTGCACAGCAACTACTCCATGTTGAGATGGCGCAGTGTAATCGCTGAAGGGAGTGGCGGAGGGGGGCTCTCTTGTGTGAGCGTTTTTCGCAGCCCCGCCGCCAATTTACAGCCCACAGCTGCATGCCATCTGTGAATGCCTAGAGCACCGCGTAAGTCAGAGCTGCAAGGTTCTGAGCGCGCGGATCAATCATCGTGTGCCCACCTGATGTGGTTGTCACAAAGCTAAAGCTGACGTCACGCTCAGCGTCGGCGAAGGCAATTGGACCGCCAAGCCCTATATGGCCAAAGGTATTGGGCCCCATGCAGTGCGTAGCATCTGGATCGGTCTTTTGTTCAAGCATGCAGCCAAGGCCATAACGCATTGGCCGCTTCCATATGCGATCCATCCCATGGCTGTGCTCCCGGGTGAACTCATTCAGCATCTCTTTACTGATCAAGCGCCCAGCCAGGAGTGCGCTGTAAAAACCGGCCAAACCACCTGCCGTGCTGTGTGAGCATGCGCCGGGCTGCTCAAAGGACCACCACTTAGGATCAAATGATCGCTTGGGGCTCATGCCCGGGTTGGTAAACGCAAGAGTCGAGATATCTTCTGTATGACCAGCCACAACTTCTCGTAAGTTCTTCGAGTAAGGGTCGCCTGTTCGTCCCTTGGCGGCGTCAAAATGGGCGATGCGGTAATAATCGTCCACGTCCACTCCAAGATGAACGTCCAACCCATGGGGGTGTGTTATTTCCTCGCGGATAAAGGTGCAAGGGTTGCGCCCGTCAGTTCGCCGAATCAACTCCCCAATGATCCAACCATAGGTTGTGGTTCCATATCCAAGTTCGGTTCCTGGTTGCCACCATAAAGGCTCAGCAGCCAGGACATCAGTCATATGCTCCCAGTCATACATAGTTGGGTTGCGGTTCGGAAGTCTAAAAGCCGGAATCCCGGAGGTATGGCTCATCACATGGCGCAAGGTAATCTGGCCTTTACCGCCTTGTGCAAACTCTGGCCAATAATAAGCCACCGGGATGTCGAGCTCTAATTTTCCCTTCTCAACCAGCATCAATGCAGCCACTGCAGCGAACGGTTTGACCGTGCAAAATGTATTTACCAAAGTGCCTTTATCCCAAGGTTTTTTACCCTCAAGATCCGATGACCCGGCCCATAAATCTATAACAGTCTCATCGCCGATTTTAACGCAGAGGCCTCCCCCTCGCTCCTGCGGGTCATTAAAGATGGCTTCAAAAGCTTTTTTGACGCTTTCGAATTCATGTGTGCATATCCCTTTTGCTTCCATGCTCAAGACTCCATGTGATTAAAATTGCACCATCGCTTAACGGGTGGCTAATAGCAGGGCGCCTGGCATAAACCTTTACCCGTTGAAAGTTGTCCGGGTTGGGTGGATTCAGTATTGGCGCTCTATTGATAAAGGGGCAGATATAAAGAGTGTTTTTAATTCAAGACTCCG
>JBILYW010000288.1:0-5083 GCA_044377555.1 Pseudomonas sp. | reverse complement strand
TCGGCGTTCCTGGAAGAGCTGGCGGATCTCACGTCTTTGGTTGTGGATAAAACCGGCACTCTGACTTACGGCACCTTGCGGTTGCAAGGGATTGAAACGGAGCAGCCCGACCAGCAACCGTTACTGCAACTGGCCGCCAGTTTGGGCGCCGCCAGCAGTCACCCGGTGAGCAGGGCCCTGGCCGGTCTGGTGAGTCACGAACATATGCTGGCGCTGAGCGATGTTCGCGAGCGCCAGGGGTTGGGCGTAGTTGCCAGCACGGAGCAGGGCGAAGCGGCTCTGGGCCGCCCCGAGTTGTTCAGCCAGTTGGGTATCAGCACGACCACTGTGCCGAATCACGATGGGCCCATCGCAGGCTTGTCGCTCAATGATGTTTTTCTCGGCTGGCTGTTGTTGGCGGACAGCATCAAACCCGAAGCCCGGCAGGCGCTGGGTGAGCTGCGCGAACTGGGGCTTGGCCGTCAGGTCCTGCTGACCGGCGATCGCCAGAGCGTGGCACAGCATCTGGCACACAGGGTGGGCATCAGCGAGGTGCAGGCGCAGGCACTCCCCGAAGACAAACTCAACCGTGTACTGAGCGAAATCGACAGCGGTTTCCGGCCCATGGTAGTGGGTGACGGCATCAACGATTCGCTGGCGCTCAAGGCCGGTGTGGTCGGGGTTGCCATGGGTGCAGGGGGGGCGGATATCGCGTTGGCATCTTCGGACATTGTGCTGATCGGCAGTGACTTGCGGCGCCTGGGGACCTGCGTACGGCTGAGCCGCGAGTGCCGTCACACCCTGCATGTCAATGTGATCATTGGTCTGGGCTGGACCCTGGCCATTGTGGCCGCTGCGGCGTTTGGCTGGCTGGGCGTTGCGGGGGCAATGATTGCCGCCGTGTTGCATAACCTCAGTACTTTACTAGTGTTGGCCAATGCAGGGCGTTTACTGAGGTTTCATGAGTCGTTGGTGGCGCTCAAGCCGACCTCAGAATGATTCGGATAAGCGGTAGCGCACCCTCTAGCGTCTACCTCCGGTTCACGAAGCTGACAGTTTTGGTTAATCGTCTAACCTATAGTTTTCATATCTGAACTGAAGGAGGAACAAAGATGCTCGCGCAACTTCCGCCGGCCTTACAGAAACTTCAACTTCCATTACGGCTAAGGCTGTGGGACGGCCACGAGTTCAATTTCGGTCCGACGCCCAGCGTCACGATTGTGATCAAAGATCCGACCCTGGTGGCTCAGTTTACCAACCCCAGTCTCGACCTGCTGGGCAGTGCTTTTGTTGAGGGCCGGCTTGAACTGGAAGGCTCAATCAGCGAAGCCATTCGCGTATGCGATGAATTGAGTCAGGCACTGGTGGGGGATGACGAGGCCAGCGCCCCTGCTCGTGTTTATCACGACAAGGCTACTGATGCCGAATCCATTTCCTATCACTACGACCTGTCCAACGACTTCTATCAGCTGTGGCTCGATCGCGACATGGCTTATTCCTGTGGGTATTTTGAAACCGGGGAGGAGAGTCTGGATGAAGCACAGCAAGCCAAGTTCCGCCTGCTGTGCCGCAAGCTGCGACTCAAGCCAGGAGAGTACTTGCTGGATGTCGGCTGTGGCTGGGGCGGGCTGGCTCGTTTTGCAGCGCGGGAATATGGGGTCAAGGTCTTCGGGATTACCTTGAGCAAGGAGCAACTCAAACTGGCTCATGAACGGGTCAAAGCCGAAGGTCTGCAGGACAAGGTCGATCTGCAACTGCTGGACTACCGCGATCTGCCTCAAGATGGCCGGTTCGATAAAATCGTCAGCGTCGGGATGTTCGAGCATGTGGGGCACGCTAACCTGCGCGAGTATTGCGAAATTCTGTCCAGGGCCGTGCGCGAGGGCGGGCTGGTGATGAACCACGGGATCACGTCCAAGCACACCGATGGCCGTCAGGTCGGTCGTGGGGCCGGTGAGTTTATCGATCGTTATGTGTTCCCTAACGGTGAGTTGCCGCATCTGTCGATGATGACTGCCGAGATCAGCGAGGCGGGGCTGGAAGTCGTTGATGTTGAAAGCTTGCGCCTGCATTACGCGCGCACGCTGGAGCATTGGAGCCAGCGACTGGAGCACAACCTTGAGGCTGCCGCCAAGCAGGTGCCGGAACAGGCCCTGCGTATTTGGCGACTGTATCTGGCGGGTTGTGCTTACGCCTTCGCTCATGGCTGGATCAACATCGATCAGATCCTGGCGACCAAACCCCATGCTGATGGCTCGCTGGAGTTGCCACCGACCAGGGCGGATATCTATCGCTGATATGTTTTTTCATGGGAGAGAAAGGCCGTGACGCCAGAGCGTCACGGCCTTTTTTATAGAACAGGCGAAACCAGGCGCGCAACCCGCATGGCCAGTTGCTGCAAGCGGTGAGTGGCCTTGATGTCCGCTTCCGTAATTTCACGGGCCAGCGCGAAGTCATCGAGCAGCATATGCTCGACCTGCCTGGCGAACGCATCGTCGACGGTGAGCAGCATCACTTCAAAGTTGAGACGGAACGAGCGGTTGTCCATATTGGCGCTGCCAATGGCGCTGATTTCGTCGTCGACCAACACCACTTTTTGATGCACAAACCCGGGTTGGTAACGGAAGATCCGCACGCCTGCGCGCACAGCTTCGAAGGCATACAGGCTGGACGCGGCATACACGATTTTATGGTCAGGGCGTGACGGTATCAGGATGCGTACATCCACCCCGCGCAGCACGGCGAGTCGCAGTGCTGCGAACACAGCCTCATCGGGGACAAAGTAGGGGGTCGTAATCCATACCCGGCGGTTGGCGGCATGGATCGCCTCAACGAAAAACAGCGAGCAGGTTTCGTACGGATCTGCCGGACCGCTGGCCAGGAACTGGCAGAGCACGCCATCTTCCGGATAGCTCTGGGGCAGGATCAGGGGCGGCAATTTGCGAGCGGCCCAGAACCAGTCTTCAGCAAATGATTCCTGCAGGCAGGCAACCACAGGCCCGGTGACTTCGACGTGAGTGTCGCGCCACGGTGACAGCGGTGGTTTGGCGCCCAGGTATTCAACGCCTACGTTGTGCCCACCGACAAAACCTCGCACTCCGTCCACGACCACCACTTTTCGATGGTTGCGAAAGTTCACCTGGAAGCGACTGATCCAGCCACCACGGGTGGCGAATGCATAGGTTTGTACACCGCCTGCACGCAAGCTTTCCCCGTAACTTTTGGGCAGGGAGTGGCTGCCAATGCTGTCGTACAACACATGTACTGCGACGCCTTGGGCGGCTTTCTCAAGGAGCAGTGCGTGCAGCTTCATGCCCAGATCATCGTCGTGGATGATAAAGAACTGGACCAGCACCACCTCTTTGGCGGAACGAATGGCGTCGAAAATGGCGTCGAAAGTGGCCGTGCCATTGATTAACAAACGCACCGAGTTGTTTGCAAGGCAGGGCATGCGTCCCAACTTCGGCATTGCCCGCAACGAGGTATAGGCTTTTGAGTTGCGAGCCGAGAGTGCTTCCTCGACCCAAGGTCGCCAGTTCAGGTCGGTGATGGCGTCGCGCATTTCCTTGTTGGCATCACGGCGGGCGCGAATGTAATCGTCAAACGTGCTGCGACCAAATATCAGATACGGGATCAGGGTGAAGTAAGGAATGAAGAACAGTGACATGGCCCACGCGATCGAACCCTGCGCCGTCCTGACGGTTAATACCGCATGTACGGCGGCAATCAAGCCTAAGCTGTGGATCAGTAAAATCAGATAACCAAATACGTGCGGGCCTAGATAATCCATGCGTATCCTTGCTCCTCAATGTCCAATGCCAAGTCTTGACCGACCTGAATGTCTTGATTGGTTGCGGGTGCAACACTTACCCATTTTTGACGTCTAACGCGAACAATAGCGTAGGAGTAACTTGATGAATGTTCGTCTGCTTGGGTTGTTCATGGCCTGTGGTTTGTCGATCCCGGTGGCTCAGGCCCAAATGCTTCAGCCGGGTCTTTGGGAATTGACCTCCAGCAATATGCAGGTCGATGGCCAGCAGTTGCCTGAACTGCAGGTAATGTTAGGTCAATTACAGAACATGCTGACCCCGGAACAAAAAGCTCAGTTGGAGAACCAAGGGCTGACCATGGGGGGTAAAGGTGTTCGGGTATGCCTGACACCCGATCAAGTGAAGTCAGACAACATTCCGCTGACAGATCCCAAGTCTGGTTGTAACCAGCAGATCACTGAGCGTAGTGGAAATCAGTGGAAGTTTCGCTTTAGTTGTCCAAAAGCCCAGGGCGCAGGTGTGGCAACCTTTGCCAGTGATCGTGAATTCACCACCCAAGTGAATGGCACCTTTAACGCGACCGGGATTCAGCAGAAGGGCAGCATGGATACCCGTGCTGTCTGGTTGGGACAAAACTGTGGAACAGTCAAACCGCGAGCCTGATCAAAACTCGTTTTGCAGCGCTTTATAGCCGCGCACCAGATCGACATTGGTGCGTGCTACATCCTCTGAAAATTCCGATGCACTGACACTGACCGGAGCGAATTGGCTCAGGTCAGTGCTTGGCCCGATACGGGTTGTGGACGGTACGTAAAAATTCTCAGGCAGGTCGCGGCCATCGACGACCGAGTTATGCCGCACCACACAGCCGTCACCCAGCTCGCAATTGAACAGCACACTGTTGAATCCGATAAAGACTCGATCGCCTACACGGCATGGCCCGTGGACGATGGAGCGGTGCGCTATCGAAGTATTTTCACCAATAGTGACGGCTGCCCCGGACTTTGAGTGGATGACCACGCCGTCCTGAATATTCGAGTTTGCACCGATGGTGATCGGTTGCATGCCGCCGTCCTTGTCGACTTCGTCTGCGCGGATCACGGCATAGGGACCGACGAACACATTTTCGCCGATGACCACCTTGCCGCAAATAATTGCAGTTCTATCGACGTATGCCGACTCGGCTATGGAGGGTAAATCACCGGAGGGGTTCTTGCGGATCATGGTGCGCTCCAGTTCCAGCGGCTCTCGGCTACGGCGTCATGGCTGTGCAAGCTCTCAGCGTGAACCACTTTAATGTTGAAACCCTTCAGTCCTTGAGCAACCTTCAGCGC
>JBILYW010000287.1:0-5084 GCA_044377555.1 Pseudomonas sp. | reverse complement strand
ATTTCTTTGCCCACAACGTTTTTGTCGAGCTTGCGCACAGGCAGGTCGAGCGCCTTGCGGGTGATGTTGGCGGTGGAAAAGTCGAGCACGTTGATGTCGATATTTTCGACCGTGCCGTTGAAGTACACCTTGCTGTAATGGTGAGTGTGTTTTTGGTCAAAGGCTTTTTGTTCGTTATCCAGCTGCTGACCGAAAGCGTCGGTCCAGGCCGTTTGATTGAGCATCTGTGCCAGCTGCTCCTGATAAAAGGCCAGCTGTTCGGCGTTTTCGTTGATCGAGCCGGAACGTGACAGGAACTGCCCGGTGTGATCGCGGGCCTGGATGATCAGCGGGTTGAGCGGGGTGTCGCGCACTTGCTCGGCCGGCGGGGCGGTGTTGACGATATCCACTTCGGCGAAGTTTTTACCCAGTGTCAGCAGGGTTGCGCTGATGGTGCCGTCGGTGCGGGTTTTGCCCACGTCCCTGGCCGTCAGGTTGAACGTGACCACTTTGCCCGGCGCGATCACTTCGACTTTGCCGTGCAGCATCAGGGGCTGAGGCTGCTGGGTGTTCTCGACCTCAATCCCGTCGATATAGGGGTAGGTGACGGTCAGGTCGTCCGGGTTGCTCAGATTGGCGCTGGAGGGGCTGAGCTGGATGCCCGGGTCGGTTTCAGACCACTCGGGCTGAAAGGGCACGACCTGTTTGTTGCTCAGGGTCACAGACTGCCATTCCAGAGCGTGGGGGAACGGGAACTCGGACGCACTGTTGAGCGGAAAAGGGAAAACAGGCTCCAGGTCCGTCAGGTAATCAGAGCTGGAGTTTTTGCGCATCACAAACAGCCCGTTGATATAGGCATCGCTCAGCGCCTGGCTGCTGGGGTAGTGCTTGAGCAGCGCCAGGTCGTCAGTGCCGTATTCGGTCTCGACGGGTTTTTCCTGCAGCTTGAGGCGCGCACGCTCAAGCAGCAGCAAGGAGCCGCCCAGGTCTGCAACGGCATCTTTGAGCTGCTGATCCTTGATGGTATCGAGGTTCTTTTCGAACGCTGCGCTGCGCTCTTCCAGGCTGGCCTGCTGGTGTTCGTCATCAGGGGAACAGCCGCTGGACGCGAGCAAAGCCATCGAAAGCCCAAAACAAGCCAAGGGGAATCGCAGATCCATGGTTCGGGTTTCCTGTCCGTAAACAATGCTGAGGAGGAGGACACTAGCAGAAAATGTTTTTACAGGCTGTTTCGAGCTCTTTATCTCTGCGCTTTTCTCACTGATATACTCGCGCCCATTTTTTTACTTCCTGTGAGATTCAATGGAACGCTTTATCGAAAACGCAATGTACGCCTCGCGCTGGATTTTGGCGCCAATCTACTTCGGGCTCTCGCTGGGCCTTCTGGCTTTGGCGTTGAAGTTCTTTCAGGAAGTGTTTCACGTAATCCCCAACGTGTTCGCGTTAAGTGAGTCGGATTTGATCCTGGTCATCCTGTCGCTGATTGACATGGCTCTGGTGGGCGGTTTGCTGGTGATGGTGATGATCTCGGGCTATGAGAACTTCGTCTCGCAGCTGGATATCGATGACCACAAAGAAAAGCTTAGCTGGCTGGGGACGATGGACTCCACGTCGCTGAAGATGAAAGTCGCGGCCTCGATTGTGGCAATCTCCTCGATCCACCTGCTTCGGGTATTTATGGATGCGCGCAACATCGAGCCCCAATACCTGATGTGGTACGTGATCATTCACATGACCTTCGTGGTGTCGGCATTTGCGATGGGCTATCTGGATAAATTGACCAAGCATTGATGGCTGGCCAGGGGGCGCGAACGAACCCGGGCTGCGAAGGCTTTGGGGGCTGTGGTAGTCTGCTGGCCCTTTTTTGGTTCAGGGTGTTTGGGAGCAGCGCTGCATAGCGTTTTCCTCAATACCCTCACAGCGGAGCAGTGTTATGTCCGAAGTAAATCTGTCGACCGACGAAACCCGCGTTAGCTACGGCATTGGCCGTCAGCTGGGTGACCAACTGCGCGACAACCCGCCACCGGGCATTAGCCTGGATGCGATCCTGGCTGGTCTGACTGACGCTTTCGCGGGCAAGGAAAGCCGTGTAGGTCAGGAAGAAATGAGCGCCAGCTTCAAGGTGATCCGCGAGATCATGCAAGCTGAAGCAGCTGCCAAAGCTGAAGCTGCTGCAGGTGAAGGCAAGGCTTTCCTGGCTGAAAACGCCAAGAAAGACGGCATCACCACTTTGGCGTCGGGCCTGCAATTTGAAGTTGTGACAGCAGGTGAGGGCGCCAAGCCATCCCGTGAAGACACTGTACGTGTTCACTACCACGGCACCCTGATTGACGGCACTGTGTTCGACAGCTCCTACGATCGTGGTCAGCCAGCAGAATTCCCGGTAGGCGGCGTGATCGCCGGCTGGACTGAAGCCCTGCAACTGATGAACGCCGGCAGCAAATGGCGCATCTACGTGCCGAGCGAACTGGCTTACGGCGCCCAAGGCGTTGGCAGCATTGCTCCGCACAGCGTGCTGGTATTCGACGTTGAGCTGCTGGACGTTCTGTAAGAACTCGGCAGTTTAAAGCGTTGGTAAAGCGGGCTTGCTGGCGATCCGGATGACGTCATGTCGTTTGTATTGCAAGCAAGCCCGTTTGCTTTTGACACACCTCATATCACTATTTTGGCGTGATGCTCGAGGGTGTCGGTGGTGCCGATTGGGCGCAATGCCCGGGCATAGCAAAACAGAAACAGATTACGCACCAGCTCCTTGAGCACCAGTGGCTCGCTGGAGTTGAGCCCGTTGAAATCCAGGTCGCCCTGATCCTGCAGCTCGTTGAGCGCTTCTTCTTCCAGTACCGCACAGACTTCCCCGGTTTCCCGATGCAGGATTCGCAGGTACGGATGTGGACGGTCCAGCCAGGCATCTATCAAATAAGTCATGTTCGGTATCTCCTTGATGAGTACCGATGAGAATAATTCTTATTCGCTTAATAGCAAGTGCCTATTGGCGGATTTGTATTTTTTCTATGCAACAACTGCGGTGGGTCAAACTGACTGGCTTTTTGATATTGCGGGGGGAGTACAGCGAGGGGAGTAGCGCCTTCCTGCGCGAAACGCAGGAAGGTCAGCAACAGAATCAGACTTTGCGCACGAACTCTGACTTGAGCTTCATCGGGCCGATACCGTCGATTTTGCAATCGATATCGTGGTCACCATCGCACAGGCGAATGTTTTTGACTTTGGTGCCCACTTTGACCACCAGGGAGGTGCCCTTGATTTTCAGGTCCTTGATCACGGTGATGGTGTCACCGTCGGCCAGGACAGTGCCTGCGGAGTCTTTGTAGACTTTCACATCGCTGGTGTCTTCAGCGTCGCCGCTGGCGGACCACTCATGGGCGCATTCCGGGCAGATCAGCTGAACGCCGTCTTCGTAGGTGTATTCGGAATTGCATTTTGGGCAGGGTGGCAACGTGCTCACTCAAAGCTCCTTAAGAGTCAGGATGGCTAAAAGGCACGTATTGTATAGGGTTTTGTTGGCGGGCGGGTGAACGTGGAGCTTTACCGAACCCGTAGCCGCTGCCGCAGGCTGCGACGGGTTGCGCAGCGACCCTTCTTGAATGCTCAAGCGAAGGTCCTGCGGCCCTTGTCGCAGCCTGCGGCAGCGGCTACAGCGTCACGGGATCAGTGCGTGCGGGCTACTGCAAACTCGCTCAGCTCCACCAGCGCATCGCGGTACTCGCTTGGCGGCAGGGCTTCAAGGCAGACAATCGCACGGGCCACATAGTCGCGTGCCAGTTGTGCGGTGTACTCCAGCGAACCGGAGGCCTCAACGGCTTCACGAATGCTCTCCAGATCTTCAATGCCACCTTTCTGGATGGCCTTGCGCACCAGGGCTGCCTGTTCGGGCGTACCTTCGCGCATGGTGTAGATCAGGGGCAGTGTCGGCTTGCCTTCGGCCAGATCGTCACCGACGTTCTTGCCCAGGGTTTCGGCATCGCCGCGGTAGTCGAGCAGGTCGTCCACCAGCTGGAAAGCCACGCCCAGGTGGTCACCAAAGGTGCGCAGGGCTTCGCTCTGTTCTGGCGTTGCACCGGCCAGTGCGGCGGCACTGTGGGTCGAGGCCTCGAACAGCATCGCGGTTTTGCCGCGAATGACTTCCATATAGGTTTCTTCGGTGGTGCTGGCGTCGCGCACCTTGGACAGCTGCAACACTTCGCCTTCGGCAATGATGCGGGTGGCTTGCGACAGGATTTTCATCACTGGCATCGAGCCCAGCTCAACCATCATTTCGAAGGAACGCGAGTACAGGAAGTCGCCAACCAGTACGCTGGGGGCGTTGCCCCACGTGGCATTGGCTGTTTTGCGGCCACGGCGCATGCCCGACATGTCGACGACGTCGTCGTGCAGCAGGGTGGCGGTGTGCAAAAACTCGATGGTCGCGGCCAGCAGACGCATATCGTCGCCTTCGCGGCCCAGAGCCTTACCACACAACAGCACTAATAAAGGACGAAGGCGCTTGCCGCCGGCCGAAGTGATGTAATCGCCGATTTTTGAGACCAGCGGTACGCGTGAAGTCAGCTGCTTCTTGATGATGCCATCGACGGCGCTAAAATCGTCCGCCACCGCGCGGTAGAAAGCTTGGGGTTGCATCAGCGACAGGTGCTCCAGAAGGGTTGCGCGGCATGCTAGGTCGGGGGGCTGGGCCTGTCAAGGCGCGATGGGCGGCCCCTTGCAACCCTGACGTGCCTTGCGTACAATCGCGCACCCTGAACTTCCTGGGCAGCACCTGCCTTACGCAATTGCACTTGGGCCGTTCCAGCCCCATGCAGCCATGCCAGCCAATACCTTTACCTATAAAGAGCTGGGTGAGCAGGATTATCGGAGAAATACCATGTCGTACGCAGTAATCGTTACTGGTGGCAAGCAATACAAAGTAGCTCCAGGTGAATACCTGAAGATCGAAAAACTGGAAATCGCTACCGGCGAATCCGTAACTTTTGATCGCGTTCTGTTGGTCGCCAATGGCGACGACGTAAACATCGGCGCTCCAGTTGTTCCTGGCGCCACTGTTGTTGCTGAAGTGATCTCCCAAGGTCGTCACGACAAAATCCGCATCATCA
>JBILYW010000286.1:0-5085 GCA_044377555.1 Pseudomonas sp. | reverse complement strand
GTTTCGGCCGGGGCTGATTCCTGGGTTGCTTCAGTTGCGCGTTCAGCTTGCTGGTGAGCCTGGGCTTCAGCAGGTGCGCTGATGATCTGGCTGGCAACCACTTCGGTCACGGCTTGAGCAACAGCGATTTCAGCGGTGGTTGCAGGAGCGTTTTGGGCGATGCCTTCTTCGCTGTTCTCATCCGAGCCTTCAATCACGTCGCCGTTGGCGTCACGCTGACGTTCACGACGGTTGCTGCGACGACGCTGGCCACGGGAGCGGCGACGTGGACGATCGCCTTCGGCGTTGTCCTGGTTCTCGTCCTGGGACTGCTCTTCGCCGGACAGTACTTCTTCGTCTTCGGCAGCTGCTGCAACCTGCTCTTCACGTGGAGCGCGTTCTTCGCGAGGTGCACGAGGCTGGCGTTCTTCACGAGGCGGGCGCGGTGCGCGTTCTTCAGTTACGGCTGCGGCAGCAGCAACGGCAGGTGCTGCGTCCAGTGGCTCGCGCAGTTCACGTACGCGCTCTTCACGGCCTTCGCCACGAGGTTTGCGCTCTTCGCGTGGTGCGCGGGGTGCACGCTCTTCACGGGGTGCACGCGGTGCGCGCTCTTCGCGAGGGGCTTGAGCCACAACCGGTGTTTCTTCGCGAGGCGAGCGCTCTTCACGTGGTTCGCGAGCAGCACGTTCTTCACGTGGTGCACGCTCTTCGCGCGGTTTGCGTTCTTCGTCACGGCGACCGTTGCGGTTACGGCTTTGCTGGCGACCGTTGCGACGCTCTTCGTTACGTGCCGGGCGCTCGGTGGCAACTGGTTTCTCAGTTACGGCTGGCGCTACAGGCGGCTCTTCCTTGGTGGCGAACAGGCTGACCAGCGACTTGACCAGGCCTTTGAACAGGCTTGGCTCGGGGATGGCAGCAGCAGGTGCCGGTGCAACTGGCGCAGCGGCGGCTTCGGTTGGAACCGGTGCCGAAGTGCGTGGCGGTGCTGTTTTAACCGCGGCTTCCTGGCGAACCAGGGTGCGGGTGGCAGCAGCCGGCTGGACTTCTTCCACTTCAGCAGCAGCGGCAGCAATTTCATAGCTGGACTGGTTGGTGTGGGCTTCCGGGCTGTCGTCGCGCAGACGCTGAACTTCGAAGTGTGGCGTTTCGAGGTGATCGTTCGGCAGGATGACGATGCGGGCACGGGTGCGCAGTTCGATCTTGGTGATCGAGTTGCGTTTTTCGTTCAGCAGGAACGCGGCAACCGGGATTGGCACTTGAGCGCGCACTTCGGCAGTGCGGTCTTTCAGGGCTTCTTCTTCGATCAGGCGCAGGATGGCCAGCGACAGCGACTCAACATCACGGATGATGCCGGTGCCGTTGCAGCGTGGGCAAACGATGCCGCTGCTTTCACCCAGGGATGGACGCAGGCGTTGGCGGGACATTTCCAGCAGGCCAAAGCGCGAGATACGGCCCACTTGAACGCGGGCGCGGTCTGCTTCCAGGCATTCGCGGACTTTTTCTTCCACGGCGCGCTGGTTTTTGGCAGGGGTCATGTCGATGAAGTCGATGACGATCAGGCCGCCGATGTCGCGCAGGCGCAACTGACGGGCGATTTCTTCAGCCGCTTCAAGGTTGGTTTGCAGTGCGGTTTCTTCGATATCGCTGCCTTTGGTGGCGCGGGCCGAGTTGATGTCGATGGACACCAGGGCTTCGGTCGGGTCGATAACGATGGAACCGCCGGAAGGCAGTTCAACGACGCGCTGGAAGGCGGTCTCGATCTGGCTTTCGATCTGGAAGCGGTTGAACAGCGGAACGCTGTCTTCGTACAGCTTGATCTTGCTGGCGTACTGCGGCATCACCTGACGGATGAAGGTCAGGGCTTCTTCCTGGGCTTCGACGCTGTCGATGAGAACTTCACCGATGTCCTGGCGCAGGTAGTCGCGGATGGCGCGGATGATGACGTTGCTTTCCTGGTAGATCAGGAATGGGGCAGCGCGATCCAGCGAAGCTTCTTTGATGGCGGTCCAGAGTTGCAGCAGGTAGTCGAGGTCCCACTGCATTTCTTCGCTGCTGCGGCCCAGGCCGGCAGTGCGCACGATCAAGCCCATGTCGGCAGGGGCGATCAGGCCGTTCAGCGCTTCGCGCAGTTCGTTGCGCTCTTCACCTTCGATGCGACGGGAGATACCGCCAGCACGCGGGTTGTTAGGCATCAGCACGAGATAGCGGCCGGCGAGGCTGATGAAGGTGGTCAGGGCTGCGCCCTTGTTGCCACGTTCTTCTTTCTCGACCTGCACGATGACTTCCTGGCCTTCGCTCAGGACGTCCTTGATGTTTACGCGGCCTTCAGGGGCTTTTTTGAAGTACTCGCGGGAGATTTCCTTAAGGGGCAGGAAGCCGTGGCGCTCAGAGCCGAAATCGACAAAGGCAGCCTCAAGGCTTGGTTCTATGCGAGTAATACGGCCTTTGTAGATGTTGGCTTTCTTCTGCTCGCGGGCACCCGACTCGATGTCCAGGTCATAGAGGCGTTGGCCATCTACCAGTGCAACGCGCAACTCTTCAGGTTGAGTTGCGTTAATCAGCATTCTTTTCATGTTGTACCGTCGGTTTCCGGGCTACCGGAAACGGCGTTCGGCACACACGACTTCTCATGGTCGGTGTCAGGTGCGTCAGGAGTAGTTGGCCACTCCAGTGTCCAGCGAGGTTCGACCAATGGGGGCGAAGTCGCGACTTACGCTTCCTGCTTGCTGTGGTGACTTAAGTAAGCACTCAGTCAGGAGGAGGAATCAACAGCGGCTGTGGACGAGATGAAGCGTCTTGATAAAGCCTAGTGCTACACAGTCCGGCGGTTGTGCATCTCCACCCTACACCTATCCTTGATAATTCGGGTGCTGCCGCGCGCAGAATCCGCAGCGGGTTGGCATTTACCGTGTTCTCCAAAAGGGGAGTTCACGCATCATGGCTAATAAAGGCGATGTTTCCGAAGCATTCGCTCGAAATGCCAGTAGCTGACTGCACTTTGTGAACTGGCCGTGAATATCGGCGTAAAAGGCGAGTTTTCACTCTGCTTTCCAGGCTCGCTTCAGGCCTCATGTCACCTGCGCTCGTTACAACTCCAGGTATTGCGTATGCAGCAAAAGCCCCGTAGGACGGCCTCGCGTCCTTGTTAAGAGCGTTGGTCAGGGCCGGTGATACACCGTTAATCCGCTGTCCAGGCCGCTTTTGGCGGCGTTCGCGACTATAGCAGCAATGATTAAGTGCTTCAATTCCATAAAAAATTGTTATCATCCGCGGCATGACGACGACTACCCCCCCGACCCCCAGCGTCCAGCTGCTTGAGGTCTCGCCGGAATATGCCGGCCAACGCATCGACAACTTTCTACTTGCACGGCTCAAGGGTGTTCCCAAGACCTTGATTTACCGCATTTTGCGTAAAGGCGAAGTGCGTGTGAACAAGGGGCGGATCAAACCCGAGTACAAGCTGCAGGCGGGCGATATTGTGCGCGTACCGCCGGTTCGTGTGCCCGAGCGCGACGAGCCGGTGCCTGTGGCGCAAGGTTTGCTGCTGCGTCTTGAGGCGGCCATTGTCTATGAAGACAAGGCGCTGATTGTATTGAACAAGCCCGCGGGTATTGCCGTGCATGGCGGCAGCGGCCTGACGTTCGGCGTGATTGAAGCCTTTCGTCAGATGCGTCCCGACGCCAAGGAGCTGGAACTGGTGCATCGCCTGGACCGCGATACGTCCGGGCTGTTGATGATTGCCAAAAAGCGCAGCATGTTGCGCCACTTGCATGAAGCGCTGCGCGGCGACGGTATCGACAAGCGCTATATGGCGCTGGTTCGTGGCAACTGGGCAGCTTCGATCAAGCAGGTACGTGCGCCGTTGATGAAGAGCAATCTGCGTTCCGGCGAGCGCATGGTTGAAGTCAACGAAGAGGGCAAAGAGTCGGTCACCGTGTTCAAGGTGCTGCGCCGCTTCGGTGATTTTGCAACCATGGTTGAAGCCAGGCCGATCACTGGCCGTACTCACCAGATCCGCGTGCACACCTTGCATGCCGGGCACTGCATTGCCGGTGATACCAAATACGGCGATGAAGGGTTCTCCAAGGAAATCCGTGACCTGGGTGGCAAACGGCTGTTCCTGCATGCCTACATGCTGACGGTGCCGATGCCCGATGGCAGTGAAATGAAATTCCAGGCCCCTGTTGACGAAATGTGGGCCAAGACCGTGGAGCGACTGAGTGTCCCCTACTGAGTACAAGCTGCTGATCTTTGACTGGGATGGCACGCTGGCTGACTCCATCGGTCGTATTGTCACCGCAATGCAGGTTGCTGCGCAGCGTTCGGGTCGGCCTGAGCGCAATGCGCCTGCGGTCAAGGGGATTATCGGGCTGGGATTGCCCGAGGCGATCCTGACGCTTTATCCCGACATGACCGCTGAGCAGGTCATTGCCTTTCGTCAGCACTATGCCGATGTGTACATCGCCATGGATGCTGAGCCTTCCCCGTTGTTTGCCGGGGTCAAGGAGTCGCTTGAAGCCTTTCGTGAGCAGGGTTATCGCCTGGCGGTTGCAACAGGCAAGGCGCGTCGGGGGCTTGATCGTGTGCTCGGGGCTCACGGTTGGGAAGATTTTTTCGACATCACCCGTGCGGCGGATGAGACGGCGAGCAAGCCGGATCCCTTGATGCTGAACCAGATTCTGGCCCATTGCGATGTGCGCCCGGACCAGGCATTGATGGTGGGTGATGCTTCGTTTGATTTGCTGATGGCGCGCAATGCGGGTATCGATTCTGTTGCGGTAGGCTATGGTGCTCAGTCGATGGAGCGCTTGCTCACGTTTGAGCCCAGGCTGGCGATTGGCAGTTTTCCCGAATTGCGCGCTTGGCTGGAACGTCAGGTTTATTAAAGTCTTTGCTGGGGTAGTGCATGGTTGATCAATGGAAGGCGCCTTCTGAGGCTGAGTCGGCTGTCGGTGATGACAAGAGCTGGAAGTTGCTGGAAAAGACCTTGTTGGCGGGTATTCAGGAGCAGCGCCGTGCGCGTCGCTGGGGCATCTTCTTCAAGGTGCTTACGTTCTGCTATCTGATCGGGGTGTTGATGCTGTTTACGCCGCTGCTGAGTGTGGA
>JBILYW010000285.1:0-5100 GCA_044377555.1 Pseudomonas sp. | reverse complement strand
AGTTGGCGCCCACGCATTGTTTGATCTGGTCGATCTGGCCCATTTTGATTTTGGCAATCAGGTGCGGGTCGGCGATGTGGGCGCGGGTCATGCCCACCATGTCCACATAACCGCCTTCCAGAATGCGCGTGGCCTGGTTCGGGTCCTTGATGTTTTGCGCGTGCAGCACAGGCGCCTTGACCACTTCTTTGATACCGGCCGCCAAATGCAAAAACGGCTCCGGTGGATAACTCATGTTCGGGATCACGTTGGCCAGGGTGTTGTGGGTATCACAGCCCGAGCCGACCACGCCGATAAAGTCGAGCATGCCGGTGTCGTCGTAGTACTTGGCGATCTGTTTCATGTCCTCGTGGCTCAAGCCATCGGGGTGGAATTCGTCGCCGCACAGGCGAATGCCCACGCAAAAATCCGGGCCGACTTCAGCGCGCACGGCCTTGAGCACTTCGAGGCCAAAGCGCATGCGGTTCTCGAAACTGCCGCCCCATTCATCGGTGCGTTTGTTGACCCGCGGGCTCCAGAACTGGTCGATCATGTGCTGGTGCACCGCCGACAGTTCCACGCCGTCCAGCCCGCCCTTTTTGGCCCGGCCGGCGGCGCTGGCGTAGTTGCCAATCACGCGCCAGATCTCTTCGGGCTCGATGGTTTTGCAGGTGGCACGGTGCACCGGTTCGCGCACGCCGGAGGGTGACATCAGGGTCGGCCAGTTGAAGCCGTCCCAGCGCGAGCGGCGGCCCATGTGGGTTATCTGGATCATGATCTTGGCGCCATGCTTGTGCATGGCGTCGGCCAGGTTCTGGAAGTGCGGGATAATGCGGTCGGTGCTCAGGTTGACCGAACTCCACCACTCTTGCGGGCTGTCGATGGCCACCACCGATGAGCCGCCGCAGATCGCCAGGCCAATACCGCCCTTGGCCTTTTCTTCGTAGTACTGCACGTAACGCTCGGTGGTCATGCCGCCATCGGTGGCATAGACCTCGGCGTGGGCGGTGCTGAGCACACGGTTGCGGATGGTCAGTTTGCCGATTTGAATCGGCTCAAACATTGCTTCGAACGCCATATCCCGATCCTCGCCTTACAACGGTTTGACGATAAACAAGCCGTGGTCGTGGCCTTCTTCCGAGCCGCTGTACACCTGTTCGGCCACCGTGCGGATACTGCTGCCGCGCGCTTGCAGAATCTGGTCCATGGCGCCGGCAAACCAGCCGGTGAACATGTAGTCGACCTTGCGCCCGACCTTGCCGTACACGTAGACGAAACAGGAGTGTTCGAGCTTGATGGTGGCGGTACCTTTATCCAGGTCGATATCCTGGATCTTGAACAGGCCCCAGCCGCGCTGGGACAGGCGTTTCATGTAGTGTTCGAACACTGCGACGCCTTCGATGCCGTGGCATTCAGCTTCTTTTTCGCACCAGTGCCAGGCGGATTTGTAGCCGGCTTTGTAGAGGATTTCGGCATAGGCGTCAGCGCCCAGGACTTCTTCGATGCCCATGTGGTTGTTGACGAAAAAATGCCGGGGCACGTAGAGCATCGGCAGGGCGTCGGAGGTCCAGACGCCGGTTTCGCTGTCGACTTCGATAGGCAATTGCGGGGCGATTTTAGCCATGGAATAAAGCTCCAGAAATTCGGTAGATATTCGTTTCGCCCTCACCCGGCGGGTGAGGCCGTGGCGTTATTCGCCCCAGACGTCCTTGAGCACGTTGACCCAGTTCTCGCCCATGATCTTGCGCACCACGCGCTCGGGGTGGCCGCGCTTGAGCAGGGTCTCGGTGAGGTTGGGGAACTCGCCCACGGTGCGGATGCCCAGCGGGTTGATAATCTTGCCGAAGCTGGTCAGACGCCGGGCATAGCCCTTGTCGTGGGTCAGCATTTCGAAGAAGTCCTGACCGTGGCCCTGGGTGAAGTCGGTGCCAATGCCAATGGCGTCTTCACCGACGATATTCATCGTGTACTCGATGGCCTCGGCGTAATCGTCGATGGTCGAATCGATGCCCTTGGCCAGAAACGGCGCGAACATGGTCACGCCGACAAAGCCGCCATGGTCGGCTATGAATTTGAGTTCAGCGTCGGATTTGTTGCGCGGGTGTTCTTTAAGGCCGGACGGCAGGCAGTGGGAGTAGCAGACCGGTTTTTTCGATTCCAGAATCACCTCTTCCGAGGTTTTTGAGCCCACGTGGGACAGGTCGCACATGATCCCGACGCGGTTCATTTCGGCCACCACTTCGCGGCCAAAGCCCGAGAGCCCGCCATCGCGTTCGTAGCAGCCGGTACCCACCAGATTCTGGGTGTTGTAGCACATCTGCACCACGCCCACGCCCAGTTGCTTGAAGATCTCGATGTAGCCGAGCTGGTCTTCAAAAGCATGGGCGTTCTGGAAGCCGAAGATGATGCCGGTTTTGCCCAGCGCCTTGGCGCGCCGAATGTCGGCAGTGGTCTTGACCGGGATCACCAGGTCGCTGTTTTCACGGATCAGGGTCTGGCTGGCCACGATGTTATTGATCGTGGCCTGAAAACCTTCCCAGACCGACACGGTGCAGTTGGCCGCCGTGAGGCCGCCTTTGCGCATGTCTTCGAACAGCTCGCGGTTCCATTTGGCAATGATCAGCCCGTCGATAACGATGCTGTCGGCGTGCAACTCGGCTGGGCTCATCAGGCGTCCCCTTATTGGCGTTTTGTTGCGCCGAATCGTCTGCCGGCGCTTTGGGGCCAGCATAGGCCCGGGGTCAAAACCAGCCGGGTGCAAAAGCGACAGCGCAATTGCCGAAAGCGTCAATCCACGACAAAGGGGTCAACGGCGGTGTCATGGCCTATGCTGCGTGACTGTTCTTTGGCCGACGCTTAAGACAGAATCCGCCTCAACTATGGATTAGGAAGCCGCAATGAAATCGATTCTCCTGGCCTTGGCGTTGATCAGCAGCGGCGCCTACGCCGCCGATGATGCCGACTACAACCCGTGTGATGCGGTAGAAAACGACCAGCAAACCCTGGCCTGTTCGGTGTACAGCAAGAATGCTGCCGAGCTGTTGTTGACCGAAAACTACGAGGCCTTGCAGGAGCGCATGACGTCGCTGTACGGCAATAACCCGACCCAGCTCAATAACATCATCAGCAAAATCAAGACCGCCCAGGCGCTGTGGCTGCACCAGCGGGATGCCGATTGCGCGATTGCCGTGTTCCCCGCCACTGCCGGAACTGAAGCCTTCAACATCGCCCAGAACGACTGCATGGCCCGCATCAGCGACGACCGTTCGGAGTTTTTGGAATCGATCGGGCAGCAGTGACCCCTTTAGTGTGTGGGAGCGGGCTTGCTCGCGATAGCATCACCGCGGTTCAACTTAAAGACCGAGTCGTTTGCATCGCGAGCAAGCCCGCTCCCACAAGAACAGCTTTTTCTTATCGACCAGAGTTTTTATGACTATTTGCGGTATCGAAATCAAAGGTAGCGAAGCTATTTTCGCCCTCACCAACCAGGACCTTGAGCATGTGGCCAACGCCACCAAGAAAATCGCCCTGGACGACGATGAAGACGCCGCCAGCGTCAAAGCTTTCGCAGCGCAGATGGCCGCTTTTGTGAAGGCCAACGCCATCACCCGGATCGTGATCAAAAAGCGCAGTAAAAAGGGTGAGTTCGCCGGTGGCCCGATCACGTTCAAGATCGAAGGCCTTATCCAGTTGCTGGACGATTGCGAAGTGCAGCTGCTATCCCCGCAAACCCTCAACGCCCAATACAAAAAGCACGCCTTCGACCTGCCCGCCTCGCTGAACAAGTATCAGCATGAAGCGTTCAAGGCAGCGTGTGCGGCGTTGCTCAAAGGCTGAGCCGCCACTCCAGCGTTTGCAGAACCTCAGCGCTGTCGCTGAGCAATAGATCAAACACTTCTGAGCAGCTCGTCAGGTCTTTACCGATAGGGCTGTCGATGCTGACACACGTAAGCAGACGGGCTAAATCCTTGGCCGCATGAACACGACGGCTCACAAACTCGCAGAGCTGGGCAGGCGTGGCGTTCGGGTTGATCTGGAGGATGGGGGGTTTCGGATTGCCGGGAGATAGAGTCAGTCATGTGTAATACCTTCATGAGTAACTGGCCCCCCTCAGCCGCGATGCTGATGGGTGACAGCTGTGCAAGGGGTCGCGGACCGGACACATAACAAACCGGCACACCCGAAGGTGTCCCTCACACAGCTGCCATAACACGTATACAGAGCAGCAAAATGCCATCGTTCAAGATGGCACCTGTGAGGTTATATGTTTGGACCGCGACGTCCAATCATTGAATTTCAATGAAGGGGCGAACTATAGAAAGCCTGCAGATCGCCGAGCAAGGGACACCACCTGGGAAAAGGCGCATACATTGCGTCAGGCATTGTCTAAAAACTCACTCTTTCAAGACCCCGTGTTTTGCTGTGCCCCGCCCTTGCATCACCCCCCGGTCACCCGGTCCTGCCTCGGCGCACAGGTAAACCGTGCCCGGTAGCTGCGGGTGAAGTACGACGGTGATTCAAAGCCGCACGCAATGCTGATGTCCAGCACGCTCATGTCGGTCTGGCGCAGCAGTTGCCGGGCTTTTTCCAGGCGCAGGCCCAGGTAGAAGTTGCGCGGAGTGTCGTTCAGGTGCAAACGGAACAGGCGCTCCAGCTGGCGCCGGGTAACGTTGATGCCCAGCGCCAGTTGCGAGGTGCTCAGCGGCGGCTCGCTGTGTTGTTCCATCTCGCCAATCACCTGCACCAGTTTTTTGTTGTGGATGCCATAGCGGCTGGCGACCTGCATGCGCTGGTGGTCTTTGCGCGGGCGGATGCGGCCAAGCACGAACTGCTCGGACACCTGAATCGCCAATTCCGGCCCATAGGCCTGGGCAATCAGATCCAGCATCAGGTCGATGGAGGCAGTGCCGCCCGCACAGGTAATGCGCTGGCGGTCAATTTCAAACAGCTCCTGCGTCACGTGCAGCTTGGGGTATGACTCCTTGAACGCCTCCAGCGCCTCCCAGTGCAGGGTCAGGCGATAGCCGTCGAGCAGGCCCGCCTGCGCCAGTACCACGCTGCCCGTGTCGATGCCGCCCAAGGTTACGCCCTCGCTGTCCAGCCGCCGCAGCCACTGAATCA
>JBILYW010000284.1:0-5109 GCA_044377555.1 Pseudomonas sp. | reverse complement strand
CGCCGGCAGCTCACCGGTCCCGCCAATCAAATCACGCCCCTGAAGGCACGCGTCAACGCCCTCACTGGCAAGCATGCCCAGCAACAGCTCGGCTTCCATCAGGTTTTGCGGTTCGTAGATGCGTTGCATGGCATTCACTCACGAATCATTCTCGGTATGTACATCAAGCATCCACTCCTGACCATCGGTCTGAAGATGGAAAACAATCGGCCGGCAACACACCGGGCAATCTTCAACATACGTCTGATCGCCCCCCGAGAGATCGAGCACGGCTTCAGCGGGCTCGCCGCAATAGGGGCACTCATAGTGTTCAGTCTCAAGCATCGCGGTCTCCAGAGTGACTTGTGCGTATAATCGCCGGTCTATTAGCAGGGCTATTTTTTTGCCCTGCCCTGCGTACCAACCCTAGCCGTTTCCAACAAGAGAGCATGATGGGCCAATTCGATACCATCCGACCTTACGACGACGCCGAAGTACCAGCAGTGCTGGCCCGGCTGCTCAGCGACAAGGCGTTTCTAGATATCCTGACCCGCTTTCGCTTCCCGCGCCTGGCAGGCGCCTTCGGCTGGCTGTTAAAACCACTTATAGCTCATCGCTTGCGCAAAGAGTTCGCGAGCGTCAATTCAGTGGCTTCGTTGCAGGACAAGGTCGAGGTTTATGTCGACCGCACCATCGAACATGCCACCGACGGCGTGACCTATACCGGCGTCGAGCAATTGAAGACCGGTAGCGCTTACCTGTTTTTGGCCAACCACCGCGACATCGTGATGGACCCGGCCTTCGTCAACTATGCGGTGTATCACGCGGGCCTGCCGACGCCGCGTATCGCCATTGGCGACAACCTGCTGCAAAAACCCTTTGTCAGCGATCTGATGCGCCTGAACAAGAGCTTTATCGTGCACCGCTCGATCACCGGGCGCCGTGAAAAGCTCGCGGCCTATCAGCTGCTGTCGGCGTATATCAATCACTCGATCCGCACCGACTGCCAGTCGATCTGGATCGCCCAGGCCGAAGGGCGCGCCAAGGACGGTGATGACCGTACCGATTCGGCAATCCTGAAAATGTTCCACATGAGCCGTAAAAACGAGCCGTTTGCCGAGGTCATCCAGTCGCTGAACCTGACCCCGGTATCCATCAGCTACGAATACGACCCCTGTGACCAGGCCAAGGCCCGCGAGCTGTTTATCCGTGCCACCACGGGCACTTACACCAAGGTGCCGGGTGAAGACGACACCAGCATCGCCAATGGCATTACCGGCTACAAAGGCCGCGTGCACGTGAACTTTGCCGCGCCCGTCATCGAGCCTTTCGAAGACAGCAAATTGCTGGCCGCCGAAATGGATCGCCATATTCTCAGTGGTTATCGCCTGTTCCCGGCGCACTACCTGGCGTATGCGCAGTGGGCTGATGCCGAGCCCGAGCTGCAAGTGCCAAAGGCCACTGAGGTATTCGGTGCCGAAGAACTGGCCAAGGCCCGCCAGGAATGGCAACGCCGCCTGGACGCCTGCCCTGCCGAGCACCGCCCGTATCTGGTGCTGCAATACGCGATGCCGGTACGAAACCAGTATCGGGTCAAGGCCGGGCTGCCCCTGTAACCCGATAAGACCCGTGGGAGCGAGCCTGCTCGCGATTGCATCTACTCGATGCACCGACAAACTGAGCCGCCCGCATCGCGAGCAGGCTCGCTCCCACAGCAGTGCTTAATTTCTGCTGTAACCGTATCGTCATGTAGAGAAGCCACTCTGTGGCCCCTCGATACCGACACGGAGCTTGTCATGCTGCACGCAGAAAACCAGGACCGCCTGTATCTGATCGCCCCCAGCGACGAACAGCAGGCACTGATCGAAGGTCTGGCCATTAATGTTCAGGATCATCACTGGCTGGTGTATTGCGCCTTGAGCGGCCATACACATGCCGACTTGCCAGAGCTGGATTTGCTCACCGGCGTCAGCCGCCTGGAGCTATATGCCGAAGCGGCCTGAAGCGGCCAAACACAAAAAAGCCCGAACTCACTGAGTTCGGGCTTTTTGTTTTGCTGCGCTTACTCGCCGAGCAAACGACCTATGGTCGGATCCTTGAACACACGGGTCAGTGCATCACTCAACACGTCACTCACCAGCTTGGTGTTGGTTTCCTGATTCGGCGCCATGCCGAAGCGCTGGTCCAGGGACGCGCCATAACGGCCGCTGTAAGTACGGCCACCGTTCTTCACATCAGAGCGGAACGTTGCGCCAATAGTGGCTTCGGTCACGTACATGGTGTCTTTGGGCGACTGATACTTGAGCTCGGCCAGGGTGACGGTCAGCGTTGGTGCATTCATCGCATTGGATGTCGGCGTGTAACCCAGCAAGCGCACGGCAGCTTCGGCCTGGGCTTGCAGTTTTGGAATCAGGTCGGCACTGCTGACGCTGATCGCGCTGGTCTCGGGATACATGCCACCACGGGTGCCCAGGGTTGGCGACGGACGACCGTCCACCACACGTACTACTACCGGCTGGCCACGACCCACTGGCGCAAGCTGGGTGGTCAGCTTGGGTTGCGGGCTGAGTTGTTGCGGGCTGTGGGCGCAGCCGACCAGAGTCAAACTGGTCACAGTAATCAAACCGAACAACAGGCGTTGCAACATGCTTATCTCTCCAGGACTGGGTAACACAGGCCGTCAGTATAGCGGTGCAGTGCACCCGCTAACTAGCCGCTTGCTGTCACCACCCTGTCATCACCGATACATCGTGATGTCACGTCACCCGGGCATAGTCTGGCTGACTGACTCAACAGGTGACGCCATGAACATGCTCTTGTCGCTGCTCGGCCTTGATCGCCCTCATCGCTGCTTCGCCCGCCTCGATTCAGCGGGTCGCTGCCAGGCCTTCAAGCAATGCAAACAACCGCCGGTCGGCGATAGCTGGGTCGAAATCGAAGAAATCCGCCTTAACTGGTTGCACCAGGTACTACCCGCCAATGCCCGTATCAGCCCGCCCGCAACGCGCTCGGCGGTGCAACCCTTGTTGGGACTTTGACCGGCGAACCAATAAAAGTCATTTAACAGGATCAATTGCCCGCGTTTCTTCGCTACAATCTCCCCCCGATTATAAGGACGTCTCCTGATCGGGCCTCGCAGCACCGCTAATGCGCTTGTATTAGCACCCCCGCACCGCCCACAGAGAGCCGCCCACACAGATCATGTGTTGCGGATGCGCTTGATTTATTCTTGCCTGAACCCACAATTTTCACATGGTCTGCCAGAGCTGCCATTATGCTCGGCCACTTGTTCGGGGCCCGGCTTGCGGCAGCCCTTTTTTGAGGTTCACGTCTCCAAAAGAGCGTGAAAAAAAAACGGGTTTCACAACTTCACAAGAGTGTGGCGAGCAAATGAAAAGTTTTGCGTCTGAACATGCACCATTAGCGTCTGAAACAGCTCCACCAAGCAGGATCGAAGTCGGCTCCACAGCACGAGACTGAAGCCTGTCCGCTTACGGATTTGGTTGCACGAACGGACGCTCTAGACCTTAAGTCGAATTGCCTCCCGAGTACTGAAATGCGTTCATATGAACCTTGAAGGCCCGGTTGGTGGCGTCCGCTAAAGTTGCAAGAAATTGCGAAGAATCGGACATGGCGATCCCGGCCATGAGTGTCCTGAGGCTCTATCAGCTGTACGCCTCGGAACACCTGGCAGCTATGCCGTCAATTTGGTGCCGTAGATTTTGGAGACGCGTTAATGGCGCATAACGAAGCAGTGGACGTAGTACTGGTTGGAGCGGGCATCATGAGTGCCACCCTCGCCGTACTGCTCAAAGAGCTCGACCCCGGCATCACGCTGGAAGTTGTTGAGCAGATGGACTCCGGTGCTGCGGAGAGTTCCAACCCGTGGAACAACGCAGGCACCGGCCACGCTGGCCTTTGTGAATTGAACTACACGCCACAGGCGGCTGATGGTTCGATCGATATCAAAAAGGCTGTGCATATCAATGCCCAGTTCGAAGTCTCGAAACAGTTTTGGGCCTACCTGGCGCAAAAAGGGACCTTCGGTTCGTGCAAGTCCTTCATCAGCCCGGTGCCTCACCTGAGCTACGTTGAAGGCGAAAAAGGCGTGTCCTTCCTGAAAAAACGTTTTGAAGTGCTGAGCAAGCACCATGCGTTTTCAGACATGGAATACACCGAAGACAAAGCCAGAATGACCGAGTGGATGCCCCTGATGATGCCGGGCCGCCCTGCGGACCAACACATCTCGGCCACCCGCGTAATGCATGGTACTGACGTCAACTTCGGCGCCCTGACCCAGCAGCTGCTCAAGCATCTGGCCAGCGCACCGGACACCCAGATCAAGTACAGCAAAAAAGTTACCGGCCTCAAGCGTAATGGCAGCGGCTGGACCGTAAGTATCAAGGACACCAACAGCGGCAACACCCGCGACGTTGATGCCAAGTTCGTGTTCCTGGGCGCAGGCGGTGCGGCCCTGCCGCTGCTGCAAGCCTCGGGCATCGAAGAAAGCAAAGGCTATGGCGGCTTCCCGGTCAGCGGCCAGTGGCTGCGTTGCGACAACCCGGAAGTGGTCAAGCTGCACCAGGCCAAGGTTTACAGCCAGGCCGCCGTGGGTTCGCCACCGATGTCGGTGCCGCACCTGGACACCCGTGTGGTTGATGGCAAAAAATCGTTGCTGTTCGGACCTTATGCCGGCTTCACCACCAAGTTCCTCAAGCACGGTTCGTTCCTTGACCTGCCGATGTCGATCCGTCTGGGCAACATCGGGCCAATGCTCGCCGTTGCTCGCGACAACATGGACCTGACCAAGTATCTGGTCAGCGAAGTGCGCCAGTCGATGGAACAACGTCTCGATTCCCTGCGTCGCTTCTACCCGCAGGCAAAAGCCGAAGACTGGCGCCTTGAAGTTGCCGGCCAACGGGTTCAGATCATCAAGAAAGACCCGAAAAAAGGCGGCGTTCTGCAGTTCGGTACCGAACTGGTTGCGGCCAAGGACGGCTCGCTGGCCGCTCTGCTGGGTGCCTCTCCGGGCGCTTCGGTCACGGTGTCGATCATGCTGGACCTGATCGAACGTTGCTTCCCACAGAAAGCCAGTGGCGAATGGGCGACCAAGCTCAAGGAAATCTTCCC
>JBILYW010000283.1:0-5127 GCA_044377555.1 Pseudomonas sp. | reverse complement strand
TCGCCTGGTCATTTGCCACTGCCGGATTCATTGGTGTGCTTGGCGTCGAGTGGGCTCGCCAGTTGGGTAGACGTTGGGCTGAGCGCAAAGCAGATGGAGTCTAGAATGAGAAATCATCTCATCCGAGACCGCTGGGATTCGTTCTCATTTGCACAAATGATAATGATTCCTATCTCTCTGGTCTTGCCGGGGACCCTGGGGAATATCCGGGGGTACGGGGTCGGAAACCCGCGGGAAATTTTTAGCCGCAGCCCTGAAAAGTTACTGAAATTTTCCTTACTGAAATTTCGATAATCGGCCTGTAAGCCTTGTTCTAAAGGTCTCTCTAAAAATTTCAGTAAGGATTTCAGTTAGAAAAATTTTCAGCTGAAAATTTCAGTAAGAACGGGCTTGGGGAAAAGGCTTATGACAACGCCAATTTACCTATCTAAAAAGGCCTTCGCGGATCGCATCAATCGGTCACCCAGCTATGTCACGCAACTAAAAGACAGCAACAGGTTAGTCCTGGCCCCGGACGGAAAGAAGGTCGATGTCCTCGCAACAGAGGCACTCATTCTTGAAACGATCGACCCAAGCAAGGCCGGTGTAGCTGCTCGTCACCAGCAAGGTCGAGCTCAGCGTAATGGTGGTGAGCCGACATCACTCCCGGCAGCGCCACTCTCAATAGGGGACGAACCCAACTTTCAAGAAGCCCGGGCCCTACGCGAGCACAACTTGGCGCAGTTAGCCGGGATTGATTTGCAGGAGCGACAGAAGCTCTTGGTTGAGCGATCCCGGGTTGAGATGGCGGCCTACAACGCTGGCCGCCTGTTGCGTGATCAACTCTTTGGACCGCTTCCTCAGTTGGCCCATGAGCTAGCCGCTATGACAGATCCGTGGCTAATCGAAAAACACCTGACTGCAATGATTCGTCGAACGCTGGAAGAAGCCGAGCGCTTGTCTTCAGCGGACCTTGAGCACGCACTGACCCAGAATTGAATATATGCACACGGAATTTTCTGACGGGGCCGAGGTGTACCGTGAGTCGTATTTTCGTGGGCTGCGCCCCGATCCTGATCTCTGGATCGATGAGTGGGCTGATGAATACATGCGGATTCCCCGGGACACCGGAGCGCCTGAACCTGGTCAATACCACACGTCCCGTACGCCCTATGCGCGTGAACCTATGCGTTGTCTGTCTCCCGCCCACCCTTGTAGGCGGGTGGTCACGATGGTGGCGTCACAGTTGATGAAAACCCAGATTGCCTTGAACTGGATCGGTGGGCTGATTCACATGGCACCATCGAACATCTTGGCTCTGCTGCCAAGCCTGAGCCTATCAAAACGAGTCTCCGGTCGGATCAGCAAGACCATCAAGGCAACTCCGGCACTGCGCGAACGGGTGGCAGCCAACCGTTCGCGTGACACTCGCAACACGATGGACACCAAAGAATTTGAGGGTGGCTCGTTGTATGTCACAACGGCAGGTTCGGCGGCCAACTTGTCGGAGTTGTCGGCGCGTTACATTTACGGTGACGAAGTTGATCGTTGGGAAACCGATGTGGGTCAGGAAGGGGACCCTGTCGGCCTGGCGGAAACCCGAGCGACCAACTTTGGACGCAACGCAAAAATCTACTTTTCCAGTTCGCCAACCTTCAAGGGCGCGTCGCGTATTGCGGCCTTATTTGAGTCCAGTGACCAGCGTTACTACTACGTGCCGTGTCCAACGTGTGGACACATGCAGGTGCTTGAGTGGGAGCGGCTCCACTACAACGATGATTACAGCGTCGTGCATTACGAGTGCGAGAACAGCGACTGTGATGTGCTGATTGAAGAGCACTACAAAACCGACATGCTGGCCCGAGGCGAATGGCGGGCCCATTCAGTGAATGATGGTGAGACCGTTGGCTTTAACCTCAACGCGCTGTACTCCCCGACAGGCTGGTTGGCTTGGCGAACCCTTGCGAAGGAATTCGAAGAGGCAAAAAAAGCTCAGAGCAAGGGTGATATGGGACTGATGCAGGTGTTCTATAACACCCGTCTTGCCAAGGTCTGGGATAGCGCCCAAGAACAAACCAAGGCCGAAGTACTGGTAGCCCGGGCGCGCCTGGAAACCTACACCCTCGGAACAATGCCTGCGGGTGTGTTGATGCTCACTGCCTCCGTGGATACGCAGGCCAACCGCCTTGAGTTGATGGTGATGGGCTTTGGTGTGGGGATGGAGCGTTGGGTCGTCGATCACCAGGTGATCTGGGGCGATCCAGCGGACGAGCGCACTTGGGCGGTGCTGGATGAAAAACTCAAGGCCCGTTATCAGCATCCTTGCGGTGTTGAGCTGGCGATCCTTGCGGCCGGCGTTGACTCCGGCGGCCACCACACCGACGAGGTGTATCAGTTCTGCCGTGTTCGTCGTTGGCGCAATATCTTTGCTATCAAGGGCGCAAGCAAGCCGGGAAAACCGGTGATTGCGCAACGTCCTTCGATGGTCGACGTCACCTGGAAAGGTCAAACCGAACGTAATGGTGCGGAGCTGTGGTTTGTCGGTACTGACACGGCCAAGGATTGGATCTACAACCGCTACCCGTTTGAAGACGGGCCGGGTGCTTTGCACTTTGCCAACGACTTGCCCGACGAGTTCTTCGACCAGTGTGTGGCTGAGCGCAAGGTCGCTCGATACGTCCGCGGTAACACCATTCGTATTGAATGGACGAAGGGCAAGGGCGACCGAAACGAAGCCCTCGACCTGATGGTGTATTGCCTGGCGATGGCCCATTACTTGGGCATAAACCGGTACCAGGAGCGTGACTGGGAGCGGATTCAACAAGCCTTGGTGCAAGCCAGCCTGACCGTTGAAAAACCAGTCAGAGCGGAGCGGCTCGCCGTTCCGCCTGTATCCACACCAGTGACGACGCAGCAACCAGCTGAGGCTGCTCCATCACCCGTACTAACACCGACAGCGTCACCGCCGCCGGTTGCACGACCCCTTCAACGTCGCAGCTCCAGCAGCGGCTATCTCAAGAGACGCTGATTATGTCCTTTACCCAAAAGCACCTCGACGCGGTTGAGGCGGCCATCGCTCGCGGCGAGAAAACCGTGCGCTATGCCGATCGCACCGTGGAGTACCGCACGGTGGATGAGCTGCTCAAGGCCCGCGACCAGATCCGCACTTCGCTGGTCGCCTCGGCGGGGCCGCGCTCGCGGGTCATACGGCTCTACCACGGAGGCAAGGGACTCTAATGGCGCGCCAATATCCAACCCTGACTCGCAACGGCTTCTTGCTGCCGGAGCGGATCAAAGCCAGTTACGAAGGGGCCGGAGAGGGCAGACGTTCGGCCAGTTGGGACGCCCCCGATGTTGGTATCAACAGCATCAATACCCCGGCCTTGCGCAATCTACGGGCCCGTTCGCGGGCGGCAGTGCGCAATGATCCGTATGCCTTCAACGTCATCGACAAACGCGTCAGTAACCTGATCGGTACCGGCATCACCCCACGACCCAAGATCGAGGACGATGTCCTGCGCAAAGTGCAGCAGGAGTTGTGGGAGGACTGGGTGGACGAGTCGGACGCCGATGGGCTGACCGACTTCTACGGGCAGCAAGCATTGATAGCCCGCACTGTGGAAACGGCCGGTGAATGTTTTGTGCGTCTGCGACCACGGGGTCAGGACGAGGATCTGGCGGTACCGCTGCAGCTCCAGGTACTGGCGCCCGAGTTTGTGCCGCACGACAAGTTTGAGACGGCGAAAAACGGCAACAGCATCCGTGCCGGCATCGAGTTCAACCCGGGACACCAGCGGGTGGCCTACTGGATGTACCACGTTCACCCCCGCGATGCCTCGTCGCTAAACGCCGGTTACAACCAGTTGGTTCGGATACCGGCGGCGCAGGTGCTGCATATCTTTGAGCCGGTCGAACCCGGCCAGTTGCGTGGGGTACCGCGTTTGGCTCCGGTACTCAAACGCTTGCGCAGCCTGGACAACTACGACGATGCGGTGTTGTTTCGCCAAGAGGTAGCAAACCTGTTTGCGGGGTTTATCAGCAGACCTCCACCCGAAGCTACACAGCAACCCCGAGACCCAGTCACCGGCCAGTTGTTGACCGAAGACCGCGACGGCTTTACCCCGATGGTCGCGCTGGAGCCCGGCACCATGCAGGAGCTGGGGCCGGGCGAAGAGGTGGAGTTTTCCAAGCCACCGGACGCTGGCAACAACTACCCGGACTTTATGCGGCAGCAATTGATGGCTGCCGCCGCCGGTACCGGCACGCCTTACGAAATCCTCACCGGTGATATGCGCGAGGTCAACGACCGGGCTCTACGGGTGGTGCTCAATGAATTCCGCCGTCGTTTGGAGCAACTGCAATTCGGGGTGTATGTGCACCAGTTGTGCCGCCCGGTGCGCGCAGCCTGGATGGACATGGCCGTGTTGGCCGGTCGCCTCAAGCTGGACGACTACGCGCAACGTCGCCGCGAATACCTGCGCACCCGCTGGGTACCGCAGGGCTGGGCCTATATACAGCCGGTGCAGGACATTCAGGCGCGAATGATGGAGGTCAACGCGGGCTTCAACTCCCGCAGCGAAATGGTCCTGCGTTCGGGCTATGACGCCGAAACCGTCGACGCTGAAAACGCTGCTGATCAGGCCCGAGCCCAAAAGCTCGGCCTCAACTACAAAACGCTCGTCGACCAGCCTGAACCGGCCGCTGACAAGGAGACACCATGATCAAGCAACAACCGCTGCGAATTTTCAACAAGGCCGGTGACCCACCGGCACTGCAGAGCAAACACTGGTACAGCCTGAAAGCCAGCGGCGAGGCTGAGGCCCGCAGCATCGAGGTATATGTCTACGGCGAAATCGGTACCTGGGGTATCACTGCCAACCAGTTTGTCCGCGACTTGGCGGCACTGGATGACGGTGTGTCACCAATCGTTGTTGCATTCAACAGCGTCGGTGGCGACTTGTTTGACGGCCTGGCCATTCATAACGCGCTTTCACGGCTGGGCGAGCGTTGCACCGGCCGGGTTGATGCTTTGGCAGCTAGCGCCGCCAGTGTCGCGGTATGCGGCGCGCACAAGGTAGTGATCGCGTCCAACGCCATGCTGATGATCCATAACCCGTGGACCTACGCCGCAGGTGATGCAGAAGACTT
>JBILYW010000014.1:0-14943 GCA_044377555.1 Pseudomonas sp. | reverse complement strand
TCGCAGCTTATTTGGAACAACCAAACCACGCTGCTCGCGTCTTGCCCTGCACCACATGGGCTATCGGCGCGGCCACAACCAAACGTCAACAGACCCTAGCCTTTCGTACCATTGCGGCCATTTTTTTGGTGGGTCTTTTCTCGCCAGTATTCGCTGTTGGAGCTTGTTCATGGTTGTCCCTTTTTCATTGCTGGCGCAGAGCCGGGTTACTCGCCTGGGTGCGCTTGCAGTGTGTACCGGTTTTGCCGCACCGGCACAGGCCGGTGGTTTTTTTGAAGACAGCAGCGCAAAGCTGGAAGCGCGTACGGTCTACTTCAATCGCGACTTTCGCGATGGCGACACTTCAAACCCCCAGGGCGCTTCCAAGCGCGATGAAACGGCGCAAGGTTTTATCCTCAACCTGCAATCGGGTTATACCGAAGGCACTGTGGGGTTTGGCCTCGATGTACTGGGCATGCTGGGCCTGAAGCTGGACTCCAGCCCGGCCGACAGCAACAGCGGTCTGTTGCCTTCGACCGGCAACGATCCGCGTCGTTCCAAGGATCAATACGCCAAGCTGGGCCTGACCGCCAAAATGCGTGTGTCACAGACCGTGCTCAAGTACGGTGCGCTGCTGCCTGACCTGCCGTTGCTCAAGTACAACGATGGTCGCTTGCTACCGACCATGTTCAACGGCGCCATGCTCGTCTCCCAGGACATCAAGGACCTGAAGTTCATGGCCTCGCGCCTTGACCGCTACACCGCGCGGGACTCCACCGACGCCCAGGACCTGCGCCTGAACTGCAAAAACAAGCGTTATGCCTGCAACATCACCGCCGACCACTTCAACATGTACGGTCTGGACTACAAGGTGAACGAGCGCCTGACAGCGCAGTACCACTATGCCGAGCTGCAAGACATCTACCGTCAGCAGTTTGTCGGTTTGCTGGCCAGCCAGCCGGTGGGGCCGGGTGTGCTGTCGGCCGATGTGCGCCTGCTTAAAAGTGATGATGCAGGCTCGGCCAGGGCCTCGACCATCGACAACCGCGCCCTGGGGGCGATGCTGGGTTACTCGCTCGGCGGGCATAAAGTCAGCGCGGGCTGGCAACGCATGAACGGCGACACCTCCATGCCGTACCTGGATGGCAGCAACCCGTATCTGGTCAACTACTTGCAGGTCAACGACTTTGCCAATGCCCAGGAGCGTTCCTGGCAGCTGCGCTACGACTATGACTTCAAGGCCATCGGCATTGACGGTCTGTCGTTCCTGACCCGCTACGTGAATGGCGACCACATCAAGGTGGTGGGCAGTACCGAAGAAGGCAAGGAGTGGGAGCGCGACAGCGAGCTCAAATACATCGTGCAGAGCGGCACGTTCAAGGACGTCAGCCTGCGCTTGCGCAATGCCACCTACCGCACCAACTACGCCCAGTTCGCCCGTGACGTGGATGAGACCCGCCTGATCGTCAGCTACAACCTGTCGATCTGGTAAACAACACGCACAAGCCTGCAGATACTCCGTTACCGGTCAAGGCCCCTGTGGGAGCGAGCCTGCTCGCGAATGATCTTCGCGAGCAGGCTCGCTCCCACAGTTGAAGTATCTGTAGCCGCAGCGACCCTGAAGGTCCTGCGGCGGCTATAGGGCGGCGGTTACATCAGCTGAGCGCGATACGGCAAGTCGGGCCCGGTCTTGCTGCAGGTGAGGGCGGCAGCCCGGCTGGCGAAAGCGAGCAGACTGTCGAGCTGGATCGCACTGAGCTGTTGCAGCCCTTGGACTGAGTCCAGCTCATGCTCGGTCAGCCAGGCAATCACGGCCGCCTGGAAGGTATCCCCCGCGCCCACGGTGTCTGCGACGGTCACCGCGCTGGCGGGGATTGAGCGCTGGCCGTGTTCGCGGCTGAAGACACTGGCGCCCTGGCTGCCACGGGTCAAAAACACCAGCTGGCAACGCTGGCTCAGCCATGACCGGGCGATCATCTGCGGGTCTTGCCCCGGATACAGCAGTTCAAGGTCTTCATCACTGACCTTGATCACATCGGCATAGGGGATCAGCTCATTGATCCGCTGGCGCCACACTTCAATGTCCGGCTCGGGGTTAAGCCGCACATTGGGGTCGAGGCTGATCAGGCGGCGTCCGCTTTCGCGCTTGACCAGAGCCAGCAAGGTGTCCGCAATCGGTTGCACCACCAACGAAAAGGACCCCACGTGCAGCCCCCGCACTTCAGGCCCCAGTTCAGGCAAGTGATGGCTGTGCACCTGGCGGTCGGCGCAGCCTTCGCCCCGAAAGCTGTAAGCGGGTGAGCCGTTGGCGTCCAGGGCAACCATGGCCAGAGTGGTGGGTGCGTCCAGATCCAGCAAGTAGCGGTCACTGACGCCTTCGTCCAGCAGCACCTGCTTCAGGCGTCGACCCAGATAGTCAGTCGACAGCCCGGCAAACAGTGCGCTTTCGATCCCCAGGCGGCGCAAACCTACGGCGACGTTGAAAGGCGAGCCTCCGGCAATGGCCTTGAACTCTACTTTGCCTGCCTGTGTGCTGCTTTGCGCCTGGGCGAAAAAATCAAACAGTGCTTCCCCACAAATCAGATACATAACGTTTACTCGGTTAAGGCCGCGACCTGTTGTCGGTAGCGGTTGTAGGCCTGTTCGTATGCCGCGACGTGGTTGGCGTCGGGCGAAGTTTGAGTGGCGGGGGCCAGGCGTACGCAGCGCTGGCACAGTTCTGCCAGGGTCTGCTTGCCGCCTGCAACACACCAGGCTGCCTGAATCGCCGCGCCCAGCGCAGCGGCTTCACTTTGTTCGGTGCACACCACCGGGGTGTCCATGATGTCGGCAACCATCTGGCGCCACAGCGGGCTTTTCGAGCCGCCGCCCGCCAGCCGTATGGTGTGGCTTTGCAAGCCGTTGTGGCGCAGCAGGTCCAGGCCGTAGCGCAGGCCAAACGTGGTGCCCTCCATGGCCGCCCGGCAGAGGTTGGCCCGGGTCATGTTGGTCAGTGTAAGCCCCTGGATGCTGCCACGGGCATCGGGCAGGGCGGGCACGCGTTCGCCATTGAGAAAAGGCAGCAGGCTGACCCCTTCAGCGCCGATCGGTGCCTGGCCGGCCAGTTGATTGAAGGCGTCCAGCTCCAGCCCGAACAACTGGCGCACGGCGCCGGTGACATTGGTCAGGTTGAGGGTGCAGATCAAGGGCAGCCAGCCGCCGCTGGAGGAGCAAAAGCTGGCCACGGCGGCATCCGGGCTGACCTGCGGTTGTGGATCAAAGGCATACACCGTGCCCGATGAGCCGAGGCTCATGGTGATGATTCCCGGTTCGATATTGCCGGTGCCGATGGCGCCCATCATATTGTCGCCGCCACCGCTGGACACCATGGCCCCGGGGTTGAGCCCCAGCAGTCGGGCCACGTCGGGGCGCAGGGTGCCGACCGGTTGCTCGGAGCCGATCAACTCAGGCAATGCCCGCTCAAGCCGGCCTTCGGGATCGATATGGCGCAAAAGATCGAGGTCCCACTGGCGGGTACGCACATTGAAGTAACCGGTGCCCGAGGCATCGCCATACTCAGTGCAACAGCGACCGGTGAGCCAGTAATTCAGGTAGTCGTGGGGCAGCAGAATATGGGCGATCTGCGCAAAGACCTGCGGGTGATGGATTTTCGTCCATAGCAGCTTGGACACCGTATAACCCGGCGCAATCACCAGCCCAAGGCGCTCCAGAGAGCCGGCTTCACCGCCCAGCCAGTGCAGCAGCTGACGGTTTTCGGGGGCCGATTCGACATCGCACCAGAGCTTGGCCGGGCGCAATACCTCGCCGTGCTTATCCAGTAACACGAGGCCGTGTTGCTGGCCCGAGACACCAATACCTTGAATCTGCTGGCCGCTGACCCCGGCCTGTGCCAGAGCCTGGCGAGTGGCTTCCTGCAACGCGTGCAGCCATTGCGTGGTGTCTTGCTCGCGACGGCCGTTTTCGGCCTGGATCAGCGTATGGGGCGCTGCCCCCAGCCCCAGGACCTGGCCGGTGTGGCTGTCGAGTACCAGCGCCTTGGTGCCCTGGGTGCCGCAGTCGATGCCGAGGAATAAGTTTCGAGTGTTCATGCAGACCCTGTTTTTAGCCAGATCAAAAGCCCCTCTCCCTTACGGAGAGGGTTGGGGTGAGGGCGGTTCAAAGCCGCAGCAATTTCTCCAGGGTCCCGCTTACACCCGCTTCTCGCAAGCTGTTCAGGCACCACTCAAACGCCGCCACAAACTCGGCCGACTGAGAAATCGTACTGCCAAAAATCTCTTCCACGGCCAGCAGTCGCTGCACGATCAATGCATCGTCGGCTACCAGCGCCCGGCAAAACTCGGCCCGCGGGTCGGGAATGGCGTAGGTCTGGCCGTTCTCATCCACGCCCTTGAGGTACAGCGCCCAGGCCGCAACCACCAGAGCAGCGCGTTTCAACTCGGCACCATCGGCGATGAGGCGGTTGATCGTGGGGACGGTGAACTTGGGGAACTTGGACGAGCCGTCGGAGCACACGCGCTCCAGCTGGTCGGCAATGGCCTGGTTGGAGAAACGCTGCACCAGGGTGTCCTTGTAGGCACCAAGGTCAATGCCGGGCACCGGCGCCAGCTGCGGGGTCACGTCCTGGTCCATGTATGCGCGCATATAGGCCACAAACAACGGATCGTTCATGGTCTCGTGGACAAAGCGATAACCCTTGAGAAACCCCAGGTAGGTCAGCGCCAGATGGCTGCCGTTGAGCAGTTTGATTTTCATCTCTTCATAGGGTGTCACGTCGTCGGTGAGCTGCACACCGACGGTTTCCCACGCCGGGCGGCCATTGCCGAACTTGTCTTCCAGCACCCATTGGATAAACGGCTCGCAGACCACCGGCCAGGCATCGTCGATACCGAGCTGGTCGTGCAGTTGCAGGCGATGGGCATTGCTGGTCATGGGCGTGATGCGGTCGACCATGGCATTGGGGAAACTGACGTTGGCCGCGATCCAGTCATGCAAGTGCGCATCGCTCAAGGCGACGTAGGCGAGCAGGGCTTTACGGGCCACGCGGCCGTTGTGCGGCAGGTTATCGCAGGACATCACGGTAAACGCCTGGGTGCCGTTTGCCCGGCGTTGGGCCAGGGCGGCACAGAGTACGCCGAACACGGTTTTCGGCGTTTTCGGGTGGGCCAAATCGTGCTGGATAGCAGGCAGCGCAGACATGAATTCGCCGCTGCTGTCATCGATGCAATAGCCGCCTTCGGTAATGGTCAGCGAGACGATGCGGATAGCCGGGCTGGCCAGTTTGTCGATCACCGCCTGTATGCCGTCTTCAGCCACCAGCATGTCGCTGATCGAGGCGATGACCCGGCTCTGGGTGTCGTCGCCGTCGCCCAGTTCAAACAAGGTATAGAGGTAATCCTGACTGGCCAGGTCGTCGCGCGCCTTGCGGTCTTCGGGGCGCAGGCCGATCCCGCAAATGCTCCAGTCCAGATCGCGGCCCTGGTTCATCAACGCATCGGTGTAATACGCCTGATGCGCGCGATGGAAACCACCGACCCCGATGTGCGCGATCCCGTGTCGGGTATCACTCGCCAGGTACGTCGGTTTGGCCACTTTGTCCGTCAGGTTGTGCAGGTTAAAGCGATTTAACTTCATGGCGTCACTCTCAAGAAAAGCGTTCGCAGGCGTCAGGCAGCAGCGCGCAATGGACGGGTAAGGGCCAGCCCGTCTGCATCGAATAAGTGGCAATGTTCACTGTCCAGGTGCAAGTGCAATTGTTCGCCGTACTGGCTCGCCATATCGCCCCGGATACGCATGGTCAGGGGCTCGCCGCACGCGGTAATCACGTGGCAGTAGGTGTCGCTGCCCAGGCGTTCGCCCACATCGGCAGTGACGGTCAGGGTGCAGTCACCGGGGTTGGCCAGGTTCAGGTGCTCGGGGCGGATGCCCAGGGTCACGTGGCTGCCCAGGCTCAGCGAGGCACCGCTGAACGGCAGCTGGATGCGGGTGCCCGCGTCCAGTTCGACTTCGCAGCCCAGACCATCGAGACGGCTGACCTTGCCTTTCATAAAGCCCATTTTCGGCGTGCCAAGGAACCCGGCGACAAACAGGTTGGCCGGCTGGTGATAGAGATCCAGTGGCGAGCCGACCTGTTCGACTTTGCCCGCATTGAGCACTACGACCTTGTCGGCCAGGGTCATGGCTTCGACCTGATCGTGGGTCACGTAAATCATCGTCGCTTGCAGCTCCTGGTGCAGGCGCGCCAGTTCCAGGCGCATTTGCACCCGCAGCGCCGCATCGAGGTTGGACAGCGGTTCATCGAACAGGAAGATTTTCGGGTTGCGCACAATCGCCCGGCCAATGGCCACGCGCTGACGCTGCCCGCCGGACAGGTGTTTGGGTTTGCGTTCAAGCAAGGGTGCAAGCTCCAGGATTCGCGCCGCTTCGTTGACCTTCTTCTCGACCTCGGCCTTGGGTACGCCCGCCAGGTCGAGGGCAAACGACATGTTCTTGCGCACGCTCATGTGCGGGTACAGGGCGTAGGTCTGGAACACCATCGCCAGGTCGCGTTTGGCCGGGCTGACTTCAGTAATGTCGCGGCCATCCAGCTCGATGGTGCCATCGCTGACTTCTTCCAGGCCGGCAATCAGGCGCAGCAGGGTGGACTTGCCGCACCCCGAGGGGCCGACAAATACCACGAACTCGCGGTCATGCACTTCAAGGTCGATGCCCTTGATGATGGAAAAGCCTTCGAAACCCTTTTGCAGATTCTTGATTTTCAGGTTGGCCATGATGGGCCTCCACTCGTTGTTTTTATTTAACCGCGCCGAAAGACAAACCGCGTACCAGTTGCTTCTGGCTGATCCAGCCGAAAATCAGGATCGGTGCGCAGGCCAGGGTCGACACCGCTGACAATTTGGCCCAGAACAGGCCTTCGGGGCTGGAGTAGGACGCGATCAAGGCGGTCAGTGGTGCAGCACTGGAGGACGTCAGGTTCAGTGACCAGAACGCCTCGTTCCAGCACAGGATCAACGACAGCAGCAGAGTCGAGGCCAGCCCGCCCTTGCTGATGGGCAGCAGCACCCGGACCACTTCCTGCCACAGGGTGGCACCGTCCAGGCGGGCGGCTTCGAGGATGTCCTTGGGGATGTCCTTGAAGTAGGTGTAAATCATCCAGACCACAATCGGCAGGTTGATCAGGGTGTAGATGATGATCAGCGCGGTGCGGGTGTCGAGCAGGCCAAACGTCTTGGCCAGCAGGTAGATCGGCATCAGCACGCCCACCGGCGGCAGCATTTTGGTGGAGAGCATCCACAGCAGCGTGCCCTTGGTGCGTTTGGTTTCGTAGAACGCCATCGAGTAGGCCGCCGGGATCGCGATCAACATGCACAGGGCGGTGGCGGTGAACGAGATCACCACCGAGTTCCAGGCAAAACGGAAATAGCCGCTGCGTTCTTCGATGTGCAGGTAGTTCTCCAGGGTCGGGCTGAAGATGAATTGCGGCGGCGTGGCAAACGCATCGATTTCGGTTTTAAAGCTGGTCAGCACCATCCAGAAAATCGGAAAGAAAATCAGGATCGCGATGGCCCAGGCCAGGGTGCCGAGCAGCAGGCTTTGCAGGCGGCGGGATTGTTGAAGAGTCATGGCGGGCCTCAGGCTTTGTCTGTCAGGTTTTTGCCGAGCATGCGCACCAGAATGATGGCCGCGATATTGGCGATGACCACGGCGATCAAGCCACCGGCCGAGGCCATGCCCACATCGAACTGCACCAGCGCCTGGTTGTAGATCAGGTACGCCAGGTTGGTCGACGCATAGCCGGGGCCACCATTGGTGGTGGTAAAGATCTCGGCGAACACAGACAGCAGGAAGATGGTTTCAATCATCACCACCACGGCAATGGGGCGCGCCAGATGGGGCAGGGTCAGGTGCCAGAAAATCGCGACGGGCCCTGCACCGTCCAGGCGTGCGGCTTCTTTTTGTTCCTGGTCCAGCGACTGCATGGCGGTCATCAGAATCAGAATGGCGAAGGGCAGCCATTGCCACGACACAATGATGATGATCGACAGCAGTGGGTAGTGCGCCAGCCAGTCAACGGGCTGAGCACCAAACAGTTTCCACACGGCGGCCAGAACCCCGGACACCGGGTGGAAAATCAGGTTTTTCCAGATCAGGGCGCCCACGGTGGGCATGATGAAAAACGGCGAGATCAGCAGCACCCGCACGATGCCGCGGCCCATGAATTCGCTGGCTTCGAGCAGGGCGCTGATCAGTACACCGAGCACCACGCTGATCAGCAAGACGCTGCCCACCAGCAGCAAGGTGTTGGTGGCGCCGGGCAAGAAGCCGGAGTCGGTGAGGAAGTAGGTGAAGTTCTCCAGCCCCACAAACTGGTTTTCGCCGGGGTACAGCAGGTTGTAGCGGATCAGCGAAAAGTACAGGGTCATGCCCAGTGGCACGATCATCCACAGCAGCAAAAGCGCCACGGATGGCGTGACCAGAAACCAGCCCGGGTTGAACAGGCGTGATCGGCGCGCCGCAGGCGGAGCGTCGAGCGCTGTAATAACAGTCGAAGTTGTCATGGTGAATACACCTGTAGAGGGCAGGCAAATGGCTTGTGGGGGAGCCACTGTCTTGAAATCGGCCATCCACTGTGGGAGCGGGCTTGCTCGCGATTCAGGCGGCGCGGTTGTGCAGTCAAACCGCGTCGATGCCATCGCGAGCAAACCCGCTCCCACAGGGTCAGGTTGCTATTTGGGATAACCCGCCCGTTTCATCTCGCGCTCGGTGCTTTGCTGGGCCGCCGTGAGCGCTTGATCCACCGTGGTCTGGCCAATCAGCGCGGCGCTGAACAGCTTGCCGACCTGGGTGCCCACCGCCTGGAACTCGGGGATGGTCACCAGTTGAATGCCCACGTAAGGCACGGGTTTGAGCGTCGGGTCCTTGGGGTTGGCGACTTTCAGGGATTCGAGGGTCACTTTGGCAAACGGCGCCGCCTTCAGGTAGGCATCGGTGTAGGTCGACTTGCGGGTGCCGGGCGGCACGTTGGCGATGCCGTCTTTCTCGGCAACCAGGGCGCCATATTCCCTGGAGGTGGCCCAGGTGCTGAAGGTTCTGGCTGCGTCCTTGGCTTTGGAACTGGCAGGGATCGCCAGCGCCCAGGAGTAGAGCCAGGCGCTGCCTTTGTCCGTGACCGCCTGCGGGGCAAAGGTGAAACCGACGTGATCGGCCACTTTGCTCTGGGTGTGGTCGGTGACGAACGAGCCCGCGACACTGGCATCGACCCAGATCGCGCACTTGCCGCTGTTGAACAGCGCCAGGTTTTCGTTGAAACCGTTGCTGGTCGCACCCGGCGGGCCAGAGGCCTTCATGGTGCCGACATAGAAGTCCAGTGCGTTTTTCCACTCCGGCCCGGTGAACTCTGGCTGCCACTGCTCATTGAACCAGCGCGCGCCGTAGGCGTTGGCGATGGTGGTGATCAGCGCCATGTTTTCGCCCCAGCCGGCTTTGCCACGCAGGCAAATGCCGTATTGCTCTTTCTCGGGTTTGTTCAGGGTTTTGGCGAACGCTGCGATCTGCTCCCAGGTCGGGTGCTCGGGCATGGTCAGGCCGGCATCCTTGAACAGGTCGGTGCGGTAATAGGTCATTGAGCTTTCGGCATAGAACGGCAGGGCGTAGAGCGTGCCCTTGACCGACAAGCCTTCGCGCACCGAGGGGAATACATCATCGATGGCGTAGGTGGCCGGCAGGTCGGTCATGGGTTCGAGCCAACCCTTGGCGCCCCAGAGTGCGGCTTCGTACATGCCGATGGTCAGCACATCGAACTGGCCGCCCTGGGTGGCAATGTCTGTGGTCAGGCGTTGGCGCAAGACGTTTTCTTCCAGCACCACCCAGTTGAGCTTGATCTCGGGGTGTTCGCTCTCGAAGGTCTTGGCCAGTTTTTGCATGCGGATCATGTCGCTGTTGTTGACCGTGGCGATGGTCAGGGTTTGCGCGCCCAGGCTCAAGCCGCTGAGGGTCATGCACATAGCGACACATAACGCTTTGACAGGAAAATTCATTGAGCACTCCACTTCATGGGCCAGACGGCTTTTGAAGGACGGTTATTGTTTTTATAGCTGCCCGCCGCAGGCGAGCACGTGGGCCGATTACAGCCCTCAATCACCGTTGTGACAAATCACTGGAAGCACTCGAACCGATACTATTTTGCACTGCGCAGGCGTTCGCTCAGCGGCGGCTGGTTTTGCTCGGTCAAACGTTGCACCGCCAGGCGCCGATAGTGTGACGGCGTCATGCCCTTTAGCTGCTGAAAGCGGCGGTTGAAGTTGGAGATATTGTTGAAACCGGACTCAAAGCACACGTCTGTTACGGGCTTTTGGCCGTCGGCAAGCAATTCGCAGGACTTGCTGATGCGCAGGCGATTGACGAACTCGATAAAGCAGCGCCCCGTGGCCTGTTTGAACACCCGGGAAAAGTAGGTGGGTTTCATGCCCATGTAGTGAGCCACTTCTTCGAGCGGCAACTCGCGGGCGTAGTGGCTGAAAATATAATCCACGGCCCGGTTGGTACGGTCGATGGTCTGCTCGTCGGCCAGTTGCCCGCATGTGACGCCCGACAGCAACTGATAGTCATCACACTCGGCCAGCAGCTCCAGCAGGATCAAAAAATGCCCCAGACGGGTCACGCCCGTGGAGTCGGCGATGGTCTGCATCAGGGCCATGGCCTTGCGGATCGTGTGGGGGCAGCGAAACTCGATGCCGTAGTGCGCCCGCTCCAGCATCGGGGTCAGGGTTTTGAGTTCGGTAAATACCGATGCGGCACCTTCGAGCAGCTCATCGGTAAAGTTCACCAGCATGTCGCGGGTGGGCACCACTTCATCCTCGGCCACCTGGCTGATCCAGTTGTGGGGCAGGTTGGGGCCGGTCAGGAACAACGACCTGGGGTGGAAATTGCCGATATAGTCACCAACAAACACCTTGCCGCTGCTGGCCACGATCAGGTGCAGCTCGTATTCCTTGTGGAAATGCCAGCGCACCAGGGGGCAGGGGAAACCATGCTGGCGATAGATGATCGACAGACCGTTGTGGTCGTCCATCAGTTCGTAAGACGGGTCTGTAGCTCTGGCGAGTCGAGTCATGGTCGGGCCGAATCAAGTCTTCTTATGGCACTTATCATGCCGCCTTCGCCTAATTTCCACCAGCCAGGATCTTCCGGCTTGATCGAGGGGCAAGACACGATGAAAACACTGTTACTGATCGGCATTGGCGCCGGTGACCCGGAGCACATCACCGTACAGGCGATCAATGGGCTGAACCGTGCCCGGGTGTTGTTTGTGCTGGACAAGGGCCGGACCACTGACGATCTGGTGCGCCTGCGCCTTGAAATCTGCCGGCGCTACATTCGCGAGCCGGGTTATCGGGTGGTTCGGGTCAGCGACCCCAAGCGTGACAGCGCAACGCCTTCCTACACTCAGGGTGTTGAAGACTGGCATGAGCGCCGGGCCGAGGTGTTTGCGCGGTTGATAGACACCGAACTGGCCGATGGAGAATGCGGGGCCTTCCTGCTGTGGGGCGAGCCGGGGCTGTATGACAGCACCCTGCGCATCCTGGACCGGGTACGGGCCAATGGCTGCACCGACTTTGACTACCAGGTGATCCCCGGGATCAGCAGCGTACAAGCTCTGGCGGCCCGGCATCGCGTGCCGCTCAACGGCATCGGCCAGCCGATCCGTATCACCACCGGCCGGCGCCTGGTGGCGGCAGATCTGGACAACGTGGCCGTGATGCTCGACGCGCACTGCGCTTTCGAGGCCTTTGTCGATCAAAACCTCGATATCTGGTGGGGCGCCTATATCGGTACCGACGACGAGATTTTGATAGCCGGCAAGCTGGCCGAGGTGTGCGAGCAGATCAAGCAGGCCCGTAGTGCGGCCCGAGAGCGCAAGGGCTGGGTGATGGACACGTATCTGTTACGAAGACGTCCTGTAGATTGACCCGATTCCTACATGAAAGTCGGATCGTGATTACGGTGCCGATTTTGGGTGGAGGGGTAGCTTTCGCGTTCCAACGAATAACAAAAAGCAGGAAATACGATGCGCAAAGCTTCCCCGGCTTACCTCCCGGCAATAGATGGGCTACGGGCCATCGCCGTAATCGCTGTAATCCTCTTCCATGCGGACTTCCTGGATGTGCTCCCCGGCGGCTTCACCGGGGTCGATCTGTTTTTCGTGATCTCGGGCTATGTGATCAGCCAGTCCCTGTGCGACCGGGGGCATTCGGGGTTTGTGGACTATCTGAAAGCGTTCTATCGGCGCCGGTTGCTGCGTATTTTGCCGGCGCTGCTGGTTGTGCTGGTGGCTACTTTTCTGGTCTCGGCCCTGTTTGTGCCGCAGTCCTGGCTCAGTGAGCAAAGCAATCGCACCGGGTTGGCGGCCTTTTTTGGGGTCAGCAATATCGTGCTGGCCTGGAACACGGATACCTATTTTGCCCCTGGTGCCGAGCTCAACCCGTTTTTGCATACCTGGTCGCTGGGGGTTGAAGAGCAGTTTTACCTGGTCTTCCCGGTGCTGTATTTCCTGTGGCTTCGTTATAAAAAACACAGCGCCCTGGTATGGGCGGTGCTGCCGGTACTGGCCATCGCCTCGCTGGCGGTCAGCGCCATGCAGACAAAAACCGATCAGCTCTCGGCCTTTTACTTGCTGCCCGGCCGGTTCTGGGAGTTGGCCGCTGGCGCCATGCTGTTCCAGCTGATTGATACACGGCGCGCTTCACTGCGCTCCAGACCGCTTGCCAGCCTGTTGCTGGCCGGCGGTCTGGGGCTGGTGCTGGCGGGGTTTGTGTACGCCGAAGAGCAGGGCTTCCCTTTTCCGTGGGCGCTGGTGACGGTGTCGGGGGCGGTGCTGATGATCGCTGCGCTGGCACTCCCGGCCGACGGATATGGTTCGCCCCTGCAGCGCCTGCTGCAAGCACCCTGGGTGACCTATATCGGTCGTCTGTCGTTTTCCCTGTATTTGTGGCACTGGCCCGTTGCCGTGTTTTTACGCTGGACTACGGGGACAGAGCTGCTGCTCGTCCAGTTGCTGTATCCGGTACTGGTGATGGCGCTGGCGGCGGCCTCTTATCACTGGATCGAAATCCCCGTGCGTACCGGTAAATCGGCGTGGCAGCGCCAGGCCTGGAGCACGTTCGCCGTGAGTTTCGGCGCGGTCGGCCTGCTCTGGTGGTCGGCGCTGTGGGTGACGGACAACACTGAGCAGCTATCCCTGAGCCAAACCCGTGACACCTACACTTGGTATGCCTACAGGCACTACCCCAGGGAAGGCATCGTAAAGATCGAGGACCCGCGGGTTAACGGACGACAGCTGTTTGTGATCGGGGACTCGCATACGGCGGCCTATCGCACGCTGCTTAACCGCGTGTCGCTCAAGCTTGGGGTCACTGTGGTGGAGTACGAGCAGGGCGGGTGCGCAGTGGCGAACCTGATGGCCGCCGATCCGCCCGATTGCGCCGAGCGTCAGGAAGCCGACCTGAGTGATATCGAAAGTCGGACCAGGCCGGGCGACATTGTGTTCCTGGCCTCTTTGCGCATGCCGGAGCTGCAAGATGTTGCATTCGATCAGGCCCTGGCCCTGCTGACGCCGCAGAGTAACGCCGCAGCCCGAGCCTCGGCCGAGCTCACGTTGGCCCGGCTGGCGGCTGCCAACGTCCGGGTCTTGATCGACGCCCCCAAGCCACTGTTCAAGGCACCTCCCGGACGCTGCTCGGACTGGTTCAACCGGATGAACCCGGTTTGCGCCGAAGGCCTGACGGTCGAGCGCGAGCAGCTTGAACGCCTGCGCGCGCCACAGATGCAGCTGCTGGAGCTGTTGCAGCGTGAGCATTCCGGACTGACCGCCTGGGACCCGTTCCCGCTGCTGTGTCCGGGCCCGGTGTGCTCGGCTTATGACACCGACGGCCAGCCACTGTTTTTCGACTCGAACCATCTCAGTGGCCATGGCAATCGGGTGCTGGAGCCGTCCTTTACCGAAGTGCTGCTGAAAATCTGGCGTAACAGCTAGTCAGACCCGGTTCTTGGCCTCGATCCACTGCGACATGTATTGGGTACTTTTGTGCTGGTGATGGCGCAGCATGGCGCCGGTGAAGTTGTTGCGCCGGTGCTGCTCAAGCCCGGCGCGGCATGCTTCGATCCGCTCGACCAGCGCCGGGCCGTGAGTGCCCTGCAGGTAACGCGCCGCCAGCAGTGCCTGCCCGTGCTGCTGGGCCTGATGCCAGGCCTGCGGGTTTTGGTACAACTCGACGGCGGCGGCGGCAATCGCACTGGCGCTTTGCTCGATGGCACCGGCCCACGGCAGATCGCCGTGCATGCCTTCGGCGCCCACGGGGGTGGTCACGTTGGGGGTGCCACAGAGCATGGCGTCGGCGATTTTGCCCTTGATCCCTGCGCCAAAGCGTATGGGGGCCATGCAGATCCGCGCGTTGCTCATCACCTCAAGGGCGTCTTCAGCCCAGTTGAGTACGTGAAAACCTTGCGCCGGGTTGTGCAGCGCCGTGGCTTTGGGCGGGGTGTAAGCGCCGTAGACGTGCAGCTGCGCGGTGGGCAGTTGCTGGCGGATCAACGGCCAGATGCCGGTTTTCATCCAGAGCACGGCGTCCCAGTTGGGGGCGTGGCGGAAGTTGCCGATGCTCAGGAAGTGCTGGCGCTGTGCATAGGGCACGAACGTGGCAGGCACACTGTCGACCATCAGCGGGCACCAGTGCAGCAGGGCCTTGGGCACGTTGAAGTGTTCCACCAGCAAGTCGATTTCGTATTCGGAAATCATCAGGTTGAGATCGCAGCGGTAAATCGCGGCGATTTCCCGTTGCGCCAGGTCGGTGCCGGCCATCTGTTCGAACGTTTCGCGCTGGGCCGGGGCGAACAGGCTGCTGAAATCGTTCAGGTCGGTGTCGTGCTTGAGCCGTGCCTTGAGCTGTTGCTGACGGGCGTCGCGCAGGC
>JBILYW010000282.1:0-5144 GCA_044377555.1 Pseudomonas sp. | reverse complement strand
AAGGCGGCAGATATCGCCAGCTTGTTCCAGTCAGTGGCGGGTATGGACGAGCGAGGCTCGATTTCTGTGGATGAGCGCACCAATAGCATCATTGTCTTGCAGCCCGGTAAGCAGCTTGAAGAGCTACGGCGCATAGTGGCGCAACTGGATGTGCCGGTGCGTCAGGTGATGATCGAGGCGCGTATTGTCGAAGCCGGTGTGGATTTTGAAAAAAGTCTTGGAGTGCGCTGGGGCGGCGCCTTGCGTAATGCGTCAGGTTGGAATGCGGGCGGTATGGGCGGGCCGGCAGCGTTCGCGCCAGATCCCGAGAAGGCTAGCGCACCCTTTGTGGACATGGGGTTGTCACGCGTCAACTCGGGGTTGGGCATCGCTTTTATCACCAACAATACCTTGCTGGACCTGGAGCTGACGGCCATGGAGAAAACCGGTAACGGTGAAATCATCTCCCAGCCCAAAGTTGTCACTTCGGACAAAGAAACCGCCAAAATCCTCAAAGGCACCCAGATTCCCTATCAGGAGACCAGCGGCAGTGGCGCGACCTCGGTGAGATTCAAGGAAGCTTCGCTGTCGCTGGAAGTGACCCCGCAAATTACCCCGGACAACAGCATCATCATGGAAGTTGTAGTGACCAAGGACGAGCCCGACTACATGAGCATGGTCAATGATGTGCCGCCCATCAAAAAGAATGAGGTCAGGGCCAAGGTGCTGGTCAAAGACACCGAAACCATCGTAATCGGAGGCGTGTTCTCAAATTCTCAAAGCAAAGTGGTAGATAAAGTGCCATTTTTAGGCGATCTGCCGTATGTTGGCCGACTTTTCCATAGAGACGTTGTCATGGAAAAAAAATCCGAACTGCTGGTGTTCCTGACTCCGCGTATCATGAACAACCAGGCGATTGCTGTGAGTCATTGATTCTGTGCGAAATTTGATTCTTGTTGGGCCAATGGGGGCTGGAAAAAGCACCATCGGACGTTTGCTGGCCAAAGAGTTGCACCTGCCGTTCAAAGATTCCGATAAGGAAATTGAAGTGCGCACGGGTGCCAATATCCCGTGGATCTTCGATAAAGAAGGTGAGCCGGGTTTCCGCGATCGCGAAACGGCCATGATTGTCGAGCTGTGCCATGAGAATGGCATTGTCCTGGCGACCGGAGGTGGTGCGGTCATGCGCCCTGAGAACCGGCTGGCGCTGCGCAATGGCGGGCGGGTGGTGTACCTGCATGCATCTATTGAGCAGCAGGTTGCACGCACCTCGCGCGACCGCAACAGACCTTTGCTGCGCAATGCGAACCCGGAAAAAATCCTGCGTGACCTTTTGGCGATCCGCGATCCGCTTTATCGGGAAATCGCCGACCTTGTCGTCGAAACCGATGAGCGGCCGCCGCGCATGGTTGTTCTGGATATTCTCGAGCGTCTGGCGCAACTGCCACCCCGGTAGCCGCACCCGGGCATTGAAGCTGCGATCAGTGCCCGACTTTACGACGGCTTCGTTGTCGATCGCAGCCGCGTACCTCGACAGCGACTACAAAGCCACTGCGCTGGACCATTAAAGTGCGATACGAAATGCGCTATTCTCGGCGCCGAGCATGCCCGTTTACGGTATGCCATCACTTGATAATTGCGAAGCAGGGCGCTGGCGTCCTGCTTCAACGCGGGGATTCATGCAGACAGTGAAGGTTGATCTAGGCGAGCGTAGCTATCCGATTCATATTGGCGAAGGTTTGTTGGATCAGCCTGAGTTGCTGGCCCCGCACATTGCCGGCCGCCAAGTGGCCATAGTGACCAATACCACGGTCGCGCCACTCTATCTTGAACGTCTGACCCGCAGCCTCGCGCAGTTCTCGGTAGTACCGATCATTCTGCCCGATGGCGAATCGTTCAAGACCTGGGAAACCTTGCAACTGATTTTTGACGGCCTGCTCACCGCGCGACATGACCGCCGCACGACCGTTATCGCCTTGGGTGGCGGTGTGATCGGCGACATGGCCGGTTTTGCAGCGGCCTGCTATCAGCGTGGTGTCGATTTCATTCAAGTGCCGACCACCTTGCTGTCCCAGGTCGATTCGTCGGTGGGCGGTAAAACCGGCATCAACCACCCGCTGGGCAAAAACATGGTCGGTGCTTTCTATCAGCCCAACCTGGTGTTGATTGATACCACGACCCTTAACACCCTCCCGGCCCGCGAGCTGTCTGCAGGGCTGGCTGAAGTCATCAAGTACGGCCTGATTTGCGACGAGCCGTTCCTGACCTGGCTTGAAGACAACATGGATGCGCTGCGTGAGCTGGATCAGGTCGCCCTGACTGCCGCGATTCAACGTTCGTGCGCCGCCAAGGCTGAAGTGGTCGGCGCCGATGAGCGCGAGGCAGGCGTGCGTGCCACCCTCAACCTCGGGCATACCTTTGGCCATGCCATCGAAACCCATATGGGTTACGGCGTATGGTTGCATGGCGAGGCCGTGGCAGCGGGTACCGTGATGGCGCTGGAAATGTCCGCCCGTCTGGGCTGGATCAGCGATGCAGAGCGTGACCGCGGCATTCGGGTATTTCAGCGCGCCGGCTTGCCAGTGGTGCCGCCCGCCGAAATGACCCCGGCCGACTTTATGCAACACATGGCAGTTGATAAAAAAGTGATCGACGGTCGTATGCGACTGGTGCTGTTGCGTCGCATCGGTGAAGCCACAGTGACTGACGATTATCCACAAGAGGTTCTACAAGCCACGCTGGGTGCGGATTACCGCGCACTGGCTCAGCTTAAAGGTTAATAAGATCCCGATGACTAGTTTGCATGCCGACGAGGCGTTCCTCGGTCACTTCCAGCTCAACCATGATCCCTTTGCACCACGGGTTCCGGGCTTCAAGTTTTTCCCAGCCCAGCGCAAGCCGGTGCTTGGCCAGTTGCACCACCTTGCCCGCTACAGCCAGTTGCTTTTAGTGGTTGCCGGGCCTGAGGGCAGCGGCAAAACCTTGCTGCGCCAGGCGTTGGTCGCGAGCACCAACAAGCAGTCGGTGCAGAGTGTCGTCGTCTCGGCGCGGGGCGCTGGCGATGCCGCTGGCATCTTGCGTCAGGTGGCACAAACGCTGAACGTCGAGCGCCCCGATGTGGGTTCGATTCTCAAGCAAGTGGTGCAGTTGGCGCTCACAGGGCAGGAAGTCTACTTGCTGGTCGATGATGCCGAGCAGCTCGACGAGTCTGCGCTGGAAGCGTTGCTGGCGCTGGCAGCGGGCGCGCCCGAAGGCCGTCCGCATGTGTTCCTGTTCGGCGAACCATCGATGATCGACGGGCTTGAGCAGCTAAGCGCTGATGAAGAGCGCTTCCATGTCATTGAATTGCAGCCGTACACCCTGGATGAAACCCGCGAATATCTGGCCCAGCGCCTCGAAGGTGCCGGGGCCGGGATCGAACTCTTTAGCGCTCAGCAGATCTCAGATATACACGAGAGCTCCGAAGGCTGGCCTGGCACTATCAACCAGGTCGCCCGCGATGCAATGATCGAAGCCATGATTGCCAGCCGCTCCGCGGTCAAGCGTCCAAGTATGGGGTTCAAGATGCCTAAGAAACACGTATTGGCCATTGGTGCCGTAGTGGTAGTGGCTGTTGCCGCTGCCTTTTTGATTCCGGGTCGCAGCAAGGCGCCTGCCACGCCGGGTACCGAGCAGACTCAATTGGGTCAGGCCTCGCCGAATGGTGGTGCCCAGCCGTCGGTTGATTTCGCCGGTTCTTCGCAGCCGATGCCATTGCCTCTGGTCGGGCAGTCACAGCCGGTTATGCGAGGCCCGTTGGCTGAAGCGGCTGGCGGTATTGCAGAAGGCGACGATGGCGGTGTGCCGGCAGTCGATGGCGGCGTTGCTCAGCCACCGACCGTGACCACCACTGCGCCGCCAGTTGGCGTGCCATCGGGCCCAGCGCCAGTAGCGACGCCGCGACCAACCCCTGCGCCAACCGTGGCGGTGGCCAAGCCAGCGCCAGCACCGGTCGCCAAGCCTGCTCCAGCCCCGGCAGCCAAACCTGCGGTCAAGCCGGTCGAGAAGCCGGTCACCCTGGCCAAGGCGGCCCCGGGCGGTAGCTGGTATTCCAGCCAGCCAGCCAACAATTATGTCGTGCAGATCGTCGGCACCAGTTCTGAAGCGTCTGCGCAAAGTGTCGCTAAAGAACTGGGCGGTGATGCTCGTTACTTCAAGAAAACCTTGAACGGCAAGCCTCTGTTCGTTGTGACCTACGGCAACTTCCCAAGCCATGCTGCAGCAACTGCAGCAATCAAGAACTTGCCAGCCAAGACACAGGCTGGTAAACCTTGGCCTCGCACTGTCGCCAGCGTCCAAAAAGAGCTGGCTACAGCTCGCTGATGATCCGGCGACCTTACCCAGGTCGCCGTTCTAGTCCATCAAACATCCTGCTTGAGCATGCGGCTTATTAAGCCGCATGCCTTGTGGTGTCTGCGCCGTGTGGCGGTCAACATCAAAAATGTTTTGACTAGCACGACCAATCGCTTTAAACCTTCATAAATGCGACATGAATTTACGGTTAGTCGCCGCTTAATTTGTGGGCCTTTACGGCGGTGTGTAGAATGACCACCCTTTTGCTCCTGCCAAGCTGGCGTACGTTCAGCGCGGGAAGCAAGTGGTTGAATTAAAAGAAATTTGCCCCTTTTTGGGGCAGCCTGGTGAGAAAGTGTCTATGAAAGCAGGTCTGTACCACCCCGATGAGTTCAAGGATAACTGTGGTTTCGGCCTGATTGCCCATATGCAGGGCGAGCCCAGTCATACCCTATTGCAAACCGCCATTGAAGCCCTGACCTGCATGACCCACCGCGGTGGGATCAACGCAGACGGCAAGACCGGTGACGGTTGTGGCCTGCTGATCCAAAAGCCTGATCTGTTCTTGCGCGCAACTGCCAAAGAACAGTTCGGTGCTGATCTACCCAAGCAATACGCGGTCGGCATGGTGTTTTTCAACCAGGACCCGATCAAGGCCGAAGCGGCCCGCAGCAACATGAATCGCGAAATCCTCGCGGCCGGCCTGCAACTGGTGGGCTGGCGCAAGGTCCCGATTGATACCAGCGTACTGGGCCGTCTGGCTCTGGAGCGTTTGCCGCAGATCGAGCAAGTGTTTATCGCAGGCGCTGGCCTGAGCGATCAGGACATGGCAA
>JBILYW010000281.1:0-5150 GCA_044377555.1 Pseudomonas sp. | reverse complement strand
CAACAGGCCACGGACCTCCAGTTTCCGAGGACCTTTCACTTCGAAAACTGAGGTTCCTGCAGAAAAACCACTGTCCCTGGTCTGGGCCAGTTCAAAGTTTTGCATCGCCGCCTGCAGCAAACTGTGATGGGTGATACTGGAGACCAGGTTGAGTTCCAGTGACTGCACAACCAAAACATCAGGAAGCAACCGCTTTATCAGTGTGTCTACCAACTGCAACTGCTGGTTGGCAATAAAGATCAAGAGATTGTTCAACAGATGGACTTCTTTAATGCCACAGGCTCTCGGGTTTAACTCGCCGTGACCATGGGCGACCAGGGCGGCCTTGAGCAACGGCTCTGCAAACTGTTCGATGGGCATGATCTGTGCCAGCACTGCCGACACTGCCGCCCGGGTCTGGTGGCCTTGTTTCATGCTATCGCGCAAGGCTTCACGTAAATAAGGTGGGGCCATTACAAACCAGGCCGGCAGCAAAGGCGGGATATAGGCCGCATGTAAGTTGTCGGCCAGCAGATTACCCAGCGCTGCAGAACGCTCGACAACCGCTAATTCGCTAACGGAAGCAGGAGGTAACGGTAGAGAGGTCATTACTTTGTCCAGATGATTTATCGAGCCATCAGCTTATCGATCACACCTGTTTCAACACCGTTAATTATTTAATTACTCAGCGCGGCCTCAACATCAAAAAACCGTCGCCTACAACTACCGCCCCACACTTCAACAATCATGTTGTTGTTCAACTGTCGCGGGAAGTTAAAGTTGCGCCAGCGGATGCTCATCGATTTCTTTTCGGGTCAGCCGGGCAATAAGTTCGGCTCTTGTCAGTTCCCGGCTTTCGCCAATAGCGTGTGATTGCACGACATAGTCCTGGCTGGACATACTTTCCCGCGCAATAAAAAGCACTTGCATGCGCTCGTGCAGCGGCGCATCAACTGCTTGAAACTCATCAGGGTATTTGCGCTGTAAAAACGTCCCCCAGAACCCGAGCTTTTCAATATAAGCCAACTTCGCCGCCGGGTTATCTTCACTCAATACATGCTGCCTGGCGGTTTCCAGTTGCTCAGGCGTCACCCTGGCCATTCTTTCAAAGATCATGTTCTTGGGTCGCGCCGGCAAACCCAGTTCCTGGGCCAGCTTGACCTGATAAAACATCTGCACTTCCAGGGGTTCCACCCGTTCGATCCGTGCTTGCAAGTCCGCAGGGCTCAGGCGCTGCGCCAGACGCAGCGCTTGAGCCGTACCCAGTCGATAAGCAATGTTTTGCTGTTCTTCGGGTGTCATGTCAGCTAACGGCCGGGCTGCATAATCGGGCCCTGCGGCATCGATCAAACGCTGTAACTGCTCGATATTCTCTCGCTGCGCGGCATGGATCGCAGCAATCCTGGCGTCAATGACCCCCTGAACGTGCTTGTCCAGCAGCTCGATACGAAAGAGCCCGTGTGCCAGCTTTAGCAACTTGTCTTCGGAGTTTTCGGTACTTTGGGCGATAAAAATCTGATGCCGAAGTTCCATGTCGGCAAAGATCATCGGAATGCCATCGGCACAGGTATCGGGATTGGCAGATACGTCGAATAGCTGATCTCGTAGAGCACTGTTTTCGTGCATGGCCTTAAAAATGGCCCACACCCGCTGGCTCAGGTTCTCGCGCCCGTGCAGGTACTGGGATGAGGCGCTCAGGTCTTCAATGACGCGGAAAAAATCAGCCGATCCGTCAGTCCCTTTCAAATCACTCCACACCGTGCTCTGCTCAAACGTCGGCTGTGTCGACCAATGAAAGATCCCCTGAGCCTGCACCACATGCCGGCGCAGTGGGTCGATACCAAGGTCAATACCTTGTTCGCGCCGGTAAATCTCCAGGCGCCGTAAAGAATCGACACTCAAGGGGTTGTCATGCAAATAGGTGACGCGATTGATCTCTGCTCTGCTGGCCGTGAGCACTTCCTGGGGTATGCGACTGATGTCGTTATCCCGTAGATCCAGGTTTTGCAGATGGCTTAGCGCCTCAACCCCTTCTGGCCAGGTTTGTATGCCGGTATCGCGTAACCGCAGATGCTGCAGGTTCGCCATGCGCCTGATCGATATCCGCCGGCCCAGGTTATTACCGTTCAAGTTCAGCGATTTAAGTTTGGTTAGCGCCGACAATAGGGCGCTCCCTTGGCTGTTCAATACAATTTGATTGCCCCGCAGATCCAGCTCGATCAATTCCGGCATGGCCGAAAGCTCGGGGGGAAGCGCGCGCAGATGACTATGGGTCAGGGACAACACCCGCAAATTGCGAAATTTCTCCAGAAACCCCCGTGGGAACTTGCCGTTTGGCGAGTAGTTCAAGCGAAGTGAACTGATATGACCGAAGTCGGCAGACAACTCGGGTAAGGCGTCGACCGGCCAGGCATTGAGGTTGAGGACATAGCCTGTGTGCCCATCAAAATGCACACTCTCGGTTTGACGCCGCCAGGCACGGAGCAGCACTTGGCTGATGGCACGCTTGTGCTCGACTGACACTAGCACCTGTGGGCCGTTGGAGAGCTGGCTCCAGACCGGCCTGGACACCCATTGATCGAGATCGTTGCGTAATGTATCCAGCTCGGCCTTGAGCCGGGACAATGCGCGGGCGGTCAGCACCGGTGAGAGATTCAAGCGGTATAAAAATTGACCCGCCTGTGTCTCGTCCATCGTCGGGAACAATTGCGCGACCAGATCCTTGAGCAACAATGTTCTGCTTTCTTGCGCCATATGCCCCGAACGCCCGCCCAAGGTGTAACCCAGCCGGCCATCCGCCAGGCGCAGGGGGGATTTGAACCAGGGTTTTATGTGCTGCATGCCTAACACCTCGGCACTTTGCGCACGCTGCTGCGCGGCCAGGTCGGCGATTTTTCGGCTCAGCACCACTGACGGCTCGACGACGGGCAACCCCAATACAGAGCGTTCATAGGGCGACAATGCCCTGGCCACACACTTCAATAGATAAGGGCTGGTGTAAGCCCCCTCGACACCGGCGCCGGCAACTTCGTACAGGCTGCCATGTTTGAATATTTCACGACTGCCTGCGGCCGAGTCGTTACCCACGGTGTCCAGCACCGCACCGCTGGTTTTATCGCGCAGAACCATGCCCATGGTGTCGGCCCAACCGGGCAAGCGCGCCAATGTGTGCAGCGCCAGCCTGTTGCTGTCGGCACTGTTCAGGGCCTCAAAGTAAAGCCCCTCCAGCGAGCGGTTCAAACGCAATACCTGCGCGTAACCGCGCGCCTCCTCCAGCACATGCAGCGGCAACCGCCCGGTGCCGCCCAAGGTTGAAGCCTGGGTAGTCGCATGATGGCCGAGCAACTCCTTCATCACCGTGACCGGCAAGCCGGGAAATTGTTTTTGCAGGGCCGTCATCTGCGGCGTCAGTACGTCGTCAAGGGCATATAGCCGCGTCAGCAATTCAGATTTGTTCTCATGGGCATGCTTACCGAGCTTGCGCGACAGGGCTTGAACCTGTTGCCTCAACCCGCTGACTGGCTCACCGAGCAATTGCTCGATTTGAGCTGAAGACAAGCATTCCAGCGTGACTTTCAACAGGTCACCGTTTTTGACCTGGACCTCGGCGATTTGCAACCTGGGGTGCAGGGCCTGCAATTGGCGCCCGTACTCCTTGAGCGTTACCCCGTCCATGTCTACCACGCGCAGCACTCGATCCAACGGCCAGCCAGGCAGTTGGGGCAACAGCTCCAATTGCAGCGTGGCATTTTCGACGGTTAGATCGACGGCCTGCTTCATTTGCACGATGAAACGTTCGATGGTTTCACTCAACCGCACACGCTTGATGCTGTCGGCCAACAAGCCTGGTGGGGGGCGATTATCCATATGCAGTTCGCGCAGGACCTGTTCGCGAGTATCGGTCGACGCCAGGATATGTTCGAGGGTGGTATCCGAAAAAGCCTGGGCATCAGGCCCAAGGCGGCGCAGCAACTGCATGCGCGACCACTGCATGGGGGTTTCCAGTTCATGGCGCCAGGCACCATTCCCGTTGTGTTTGAGGCGGGGGGTGTAGGCTTGCGGGTCGTCTGGATGCTGGATAAAGCCGGTTTGTGCGTCCGTATCGGTTGTCACGCAAAACACCTTGTCTTGCAGCCTGACAAATTGCTTGCCGCTCACGCTGTACAGCCCTTGCGCGTCGGGTTTGAGCCCTGTGAGCGATACTTTTTTGAACTCGTAGGGTGTGAGATCCGGCTTCCACAGGCGTTGTTGCCCACTCACGGCTCGAACCGGGACCAAGGCATCCACAAAGGGCGACGGCTTAAGCACTCTGGCTGCGGCACTGGCGCTGCCCGCCAGGGCGATGTTTTGCGCAAGGTCGAACAAATGCTCCAGCGCAGCGGCCCGGTCGTCGCGTTGCCAGGCTTCAATACCCTCATACACGTCAACGCCCAATTGAATCACACTGGTTAGCAGCAAGATCTCGCCCAACACAGGTACGAACCCCAGTGCCAGCGCCATCACGCTCAACCCCAGGTTCAGAAATGATGCCTGCCGGGCCAATCGACTTTTTGAATCTTCGTCCTGGGTAGGCACTATCAACAGCCGGGCATCGTCCTTTATTTGTGCCAGTTGCAGTCGCCAGGCCACGTCGAACGGGTCCTCGGACTGGAGGATATGCCTGGACTCCGACATCAGGGCCGGCTCGTTGATGATCGGCGGCCGCCGCAATAACAGAGAGTCCCATGCCATGTTTTTTGCATCCGTGCGGCGCATAAATTCGGCACGGTAGCGCAGGGGCACCAACTGGAAAAAGTAGTGGGTAAATACAGCGTCTTTTAACCAGGCGCGCAGCGTTGCTTTAAATAAATCAAAGCTCTCGAAGTGGTGGAATGCTTTATGGGGGCTACGCGGAAAATACAGGACACACGACTGCGCCTGGTTCACGGGTTTGTTTTCAGGCCACAAGATAATAACCCCTGGCACTTCAAAACCCATGATATGGAAGGTGCTATGGACACTCTGCATACCTGCCAACCGTGCGGTTGAGGCCGATAACAGATTGACGATGAACCCATAGTTCGTCGAATTAATTTCCTGTTTCAGATAGGCCATGTGCAAGGCCACCTCAAACTCATGCCGCAAGTTTTGGCTAAACACACGTTTCAACTGATAGGCTTTGGATCGGGCAT
>JBILYW010000280.1:0-5154 GCA_044377555.1 Pseudomonas sp. | reverse complement strand
GCGATGACCATCTTGATCAGTTTGATAAAACCATCACCCAGCGGTTTGAGTGCAACACCGGTTTCCGGGTAGTAATGGCCCAGCAAAATACCGATAGCGATCGCTACGATTACTTGCACATACAGGGATTTGTACAGTGGCTGACGAGTCGTCATTGCAAAGTTCCTCAAGTGCACCACCCCGTCATCATTCCATCTGAGACCGGTGATGCCCAAAGCGCGAACCCTCCTGTACTTGGAGGGATTTGTTGTGTCGAGCTGCTCTAACGGCAGACCTCTCGCACTTATTGCAAGCCGTGGGCCACATTGGGGAAAAGCGCCCCTATGGCCTGTACAGCCTGGTCTTGCAGGAAATTACGGACAATTTTTTCAGGACAGGATTTGGCGGAATCCCGCCCATTCAGCTCGTTGAGGCCGGCGAGATGGCGGATATCCGCCTCGTCGATCAACGCAACGTCGTCACAGGGCCGGGAAAAAAATCCGGAACGCTGCACCGCCCAGTGCCGAGTCATCCAGAGTCAGTCGGGCGTCATAGCTTTCAATGATGTCCTTGACCACTGCCAAACCGATGCCCTGCCCCGGGTGCTGGCGGTCCAGGCGCTCGCCGCGCTGAAGGATCCTCGCGCGTTGATCCTCAGGTACGCCCGGGCCGTCATCTTCCACGCACACTTCAATCCCGTGGGCATTGCGATGCAGGCTGATGCGCACTTGCCCCAGACACAACCGATAGGCGTTTTCCAGCAGGTTGCCCAGCAACTCCAGCAAGGCATTTTGCTCAATGGGCACGTGGCTCAGCTCCGGGATGTCGTAGCTGACCTTGACCTGCTTGTCGCGGTACACCTTGCCCAGCGTGTTGCACAGGCTTTGCACCACGGGCAGCAACTCGACCTGATGGCGTACCAGACCACTCTTGCGCAGGCTGGCACGTTGCAGTTGATAGCTGATTTGCTGGTTCATGCGCTCGATCTGGCTTTGCAGCACCCAGGCCTGCTCGCGCTCTGTCGGGCGCTGGGCCATGCTTTCACTCACGCCCTGCAGCACCGCCAATGGCGTTTTCAGGCTGTGGGCCAGGTCGTCGAGCGAGTCACGATAACGGGTACGCTGCTCGCGCTCGCTGTGCAGCAAGCGGTTCAACGAGCCGGTCAGGCGCAGTAACTCCCGAGGGTGCTGTTCGCTGAGGCTGTCGCGCTTGCCAGTTTCGATTTCATCCAGTTCCTGACTCAAACGTCGCAAGGCACGTAACCCCCACGTCAGACCAATCCATAGCAACGAAAGCAGCACAATCAAGGCCGCACCGAATCCCAGGTAAAGATTTTCTCGCAACCCGTCGAGTGTCAGGTTGTATTCACGCATCGGTTGCAAGGCCACAAAGCTGAAAGCCGCACTCTTGCCCCCCAACAGTTTGACCTCGACGTCATAGACAAAGAACTCTGTACCGTTGTCTTCGCGAATGCTCGCAAACTCATTGCCGCGCCCGTCATAGCGCGGCTGGTAGTTGATGGTTTCTTCCTGGGTGGCCCGCGAGCGCCACACCAGGTGCCCCTCGCGGTCATAGATATAGCCGAGCAGGCGACTGTCCGGCAGGTTGAACTCTTCGTCCGGCAGCAGGGCCGGCATTTTAAGGCGGTTTTTCTCCATCTTTGCCGCTGAAATCAGCGTGGTGACATCCGACGCCAAACGCTGCTCAATGGCGTCCTTGAGCGCCAGACTGAACGCCCCCTGCATCGCTGGCAGCAGCGCCAGCATAAACAACACGGCCAACAAGGTTGCCGCCAGCATCAATCGAACGCGAAGCGAACGAATCATCGGCAGCGCTCAGTAAACAGGTACCCCAGACCGCGTACCGTATCGATTGGCTTAAAGCCGTTTGCCCCCTCAAGCTTGCGTCGCAGGCGCCCGACCAGCACCTCGATCACATTCGGATCACGTTCCTCGTCATCCGGGTACAGCTGTTCCATCAGTCGGTCCTTGGCCACCACTTGCTGGTGATGGCGCATCAGGTATTCAAGAATCCGGTACTCATAAGCGGTCAACGCCAGCGGCTCATCATCGAGCACTGCTTGCTTGCGGTTGATGTCCAGCACCAGCGCACCCGCCACGATGGTCGACTGGGTAAAACCGCTGGAGCGGCGCAGCAACGCATTAAGACGTGCCTCCAGTTCCTCGAACTGAAAAGGCTTGACCACATAATCATCGGCACCGGCGGCCAGGCCTTCAACTTTGTCTTGCCAGTTACCGCGAGCGGTGAGAATCAGAATCGGAAAAGTCTTGCCGCGCTTGCGCAACTCGCGAATCAGCTCAAGCCCGCCCAAACCCGGCAAGCCAAGATCGATCATCGCCAGGTCATGGTTGAACTGCTCGGTCTGATACAGCGCCTCTTCGGCATTGGCCACCGCCTCAACCACATGACCGTTTTCTGTCAGACGGGTTTGCAAGTGATGGCGCAGCAACGCCTCATCTTCAACCACCAGCAATTTCATCGCGCTCTCCCAAGCAAATCCGCGTCTCGAAGGACATGTGCCCTCTACAGCCTAGCCACACACAGTAAGTGGTGCGCCCTGAACATACTCTGAACAATTGCACAGCCAGACCAAGACCCTGCAAAATGCCCGGCATGAACCGACTTCCCGCCTTGCCTGCCTGCTGTACCCCATTGCGTGCCGACTGGCCCTTGCCCTTCGCGCTGCCCGGTAGCGTGTGGCTCAGTACCGATTTCAGCCCCGCGCAACTTGCAGTCGATGATTTTGCGCGCAGTGCCATCACCATGCCTGCGAGTATTCAACGCTCGGTGGCGAAACGCCAAGCCGAATTTTTGGCCGGGCGCCTCTGCGCCCGCGCCGCTCTGCTACAACTGGACGGCACCTGTGTCGCACCCGCCATCGGTGAAGACCGCGCTCCTGTCTGGCCAGACCATATCAGCGGTGCCATCACTCACAGCAATGGCCGCGCTGGCGCGCTGGTGGCCCTTAAAAGCGAATGGCAGGGGCTGGGTATCGATCTGGAAAACCTGCTCAGCACTGAGCGCGCCCAGCGCCTGGCCAAGGAAATCCTCACCCCTGATGAACGTTTGCGTATGGCCGCCGTGCCTGCCGAGCAGGTCGCGCTGCTGGTCACACTGACGTTCTCGGTCAAGGAAAGCCTGTTCAAGGCGCTGTTCCCGCTGGTGCAAAAACGCTTCTACTTCGAACACGCCGAAGTGCTGAGCTGGACAGAAGACGGTCACGTGCGCCTGCGTCTTCTCACTGACCTGTCTGCCCGATGGCACCACGGCTGCGAACTGGACGCGCAGTTCTGCCTGTTCGAAGGGCAACTGCTGAGCCTGGTGGCGATCAGAGGGTAACGCCTGCTGCTCAAGCCTCAGTTGGGCTTCGTTCAATGCCCTGGAGCGCCCTGTCGGTCAGTTCTTCAACCAGCCGATTGACCTTCTGATCCCTGGTATCGGTCAGTTCTGCTCCCCTTTGCAACTGCTCATCATCAGACAGGCCACTCTCTTCGGCGAGCTTCGTATAGTCGCTCTGGTATTGCTCCTCGATAGCCTTGAAGCGCTCGGCATGCTTTTTTTGCAGAAAATTACGCCACAACGTCTCATGCATGATCGAGTGTTTGAGGGCGGGGCTGGCATCCATGGCCAGGATGCGATTTTTAGCCCCGGTAATCTGCTCCGCCGAAACACCCGCTATGGGCGCAGAAAACATCGACCGCGTCTGAATCGGCAAGTCCAGGTCTTCGGCCAGTTCGATCCGGTAGAACAGCTGTATTTCGGCAACATCGGGATACCCTCCGAGTTTCAAGCGCTCAGCCACCACTGCGTCTGCAATCCGGTCGACTTGCCTGAGGCGAAACAACCCCCTGGCAAGATTCAAATGCTGTGCCTCGCGCAGCCCCTCACCCGCCAGGTTTTCGGCCCGGTGAATAAGCACCTGGACCTCCAGGTTATCGAGCAGCACCATCACACCGTCCCGGCATGTGGCGTCATAGTGCATGCCCAGAAACAACAGGTCGCGCAATGCCGTGTCCGCCAACAGGCTGTCGATCAGGCTCCATACACGACCGTGCAGCGCCAGTCGGGTCTGACCCGCCATATCCGTTTGAGCCTGTGCCAGCCCTGTCAACAGCTTGAAAAAATCGGCGGCCTTGTCCTCAAACCCCCGGAGCAAGTTCCATTGCCGGATCTTTTGCTCCCTTTGCGCAACGTTCAAGTCCTGGGATAACCAGGGTGTAATGTCGCCTGCCTGAGCGCGGGCATCGGCGAGTACATGGGCATGGGCAACGGCCGGGATGTAGCCCATGTGGATCCCGGTTCTACCCCAGTATTCGATCAGCCGGTCACGGCTTTCGACGGAGACCGGGTTGCCGTGAATCCAGGTCACGTTGTTGACCACGTTGGCTGCAAGTGCCTCGAACAGTGCTTGCGGGATATTGGAAATCTGGTTATGGCGCAGATTGACTTCGTCAAGGTGTGCCAGCCCCTGCAGTCCGGCAGGCCATTGTGTAATCCCGGTATACGCCAAATCCAAAAGGCGCAGCGACGCCATCTGGCTTACATCCGGCGTAAGGCCCAACTGGTTGTTGTCGAGGCGAAGCTCTTGCAGCGCCGTGCAACCGGCAAGCTGTTGCACGCTCTCAGGGGTCAGCACGATGCGGTTATACGCCAGGTTGAATGTCGTCAACCGGGGCATGCTGCCGATCGCTGGCGGCAGAACTCGCAAATAATTCTCTGACATCGAAAGCACGCGCAACTGGCTGAAGTTGCTCAAGAAAGCATCCGAGCCTCGGTACAGATTCATATTGTCCATGTGCAACGATCTGATATGACTGAAATCACCCGTCAGTTGCGGTAGATCGCCTGCCAAAATACCTGTCAAATCAAGTGTATAGCCGCCAGTGCCGCCTGCTTGCACCGAGCTGATTTCTGTCTCTCTGCGCCAGGCGCACACTATCCGCTCACATACCCGTCGCCGCTCCCCGGGGAGTGCCATCGCAACATGAGTCCCGGCCGTAGGGTAGAGCTGGATGCGCTCCCAACTTGCCAATTGGGTCTGCAGCGTCTCGAACTCCACGCGCAACCGCTCAACCTCTGCGCGCCTGCTTGCTTCTGTACCGCCCAGTGTTTCCAGAAAGTGCAAAACCGCTTCGTAATTCAGCGCCGGGTACA
>JBILYW010000279.1:0-5166 GCA_044377555.1 Pseudomonas sp. | reverse complement strand
GATCAGGAAAAGAAAAAAATGCTCTTAGTTAACTAGACGAATGAGCGGCTTAAATCATGAACATTGGAATGTAGAAAATTTGTCGTAAATTCGTCTCGATTGCGTATGCACCCAGTGCAGGCGGGGGTTTTGAGCGTTTATGAATTTTTTTTAATCGACGTGGATTTCAGCTGTCCGGGTGTGTTTCTGGCCGATTGCGGCGCCGGGCGGCTTGTCGTGAAAGCTGTGAATGCTAGAGGGTGGGGAGTGGGTTCAAAACGGGTTTTCCGTCCTGGCTGACGCTAAGGTAAACCGGCAACACTTTGGGCAGGGTGGTCACCAGGTGGGTGATTTCCCGGGTGTTGAATACACCACCGATCCGCAGCTTGCCGGTGGCGCTGTCGGCCAGGGAGAGGGGGGTGTCGAGGTAGCGGTTGATCAGGGGCAAGGCGTCGGCCAGGGACAGGTTGTCCAGCACCAGCTTGCCGTTGCGCCAGGCCAGATCCGGCGTGCTGGCCTGGATCTGGCTGATTTGCGCGGCGTTGTCGCCAGCCTTGTAGCGTGCCTGCATCCCCGGTTCCAGACGCAGACCGTCACCACTGAGGTTCGTGTTGCTGGTCACCAGCACCGAGCCTTCAAGCAGCGTGACCCGGACCTGGTCTTCGTACAGCCACACGTTGAACTGGGTACCGGTGACACGAACCCGTCCTTCTGCGGCCTGCACCAGGAACGGATGGGCCGTATTGTGACTCACCTTGAAAAACGCCTCACCCTTGCTCAGGGTCACCCGGCGCGCGTCCTTGTAGTTGCTGAAGGTCAGTTGCGTGCCCAGATTAAGCTCGACCTGGCTGCCATCGGGCAGGGTTACGGTCTTTGCGCTGGTACCGGCCTGGTAGCGCTCGTAAGCATTGGGGAGCCAGCCCAATTGCCAACCGCTGAAAGCGGCCACGGGGGCTGCGAGAAGGGTGATGGCCGCAGCCACGGCAAAACGCTGCCAGGGGCTGCGATGCCGTGCGGGGGGCAGGGCAATCACCTGAGCTTCGGCGGGCGCGGAGCGTGGCAGGTGGGTGCTGACATCCCAGATGTCCAGCACGGCTTCGTATTCGGACGCATGCAGGGGGTTGGCGTTTAGCCACTCAGCAAAAGCGTGACGTTCCCGGCGGGTGCAATCGGGCTCATGCAAACGCATGCACCACTGAGCCGCCGCTTCGGTAATGGCATCGTATTCGGCTTCTGTGGGGCGTGTATCGCTCATGGGCTCTTCCCGGTTTTGTGCATTCTAACCCCGTGCCAGAGCTAACGAGAACATGAGCCATGTCAAAAGCATGTCATTTAGGCATATGGCCTGGATTTTCTCTGCTACGGTTGTCCCAGTCACATTGAGTACCAGATGCAACATCAATTAATGGAGTTAAGACAATGTTGAAGAAAACCTTTGCTGCTGTGATCACTACTGCTGCTTTGTTGAGTGCCGGTGCAGTAATGGCCAACCCTGTTGATCCAAACTGGGCGTTCTCCAAAGAGCTGGTTGAAGTTCTCAAGAACAAAAACGGCTACACCGTGATCAAGAAAATTGAAGCTCAGGACCCGGCTGCCGGCATCTGGAAAGCGGAAGGGATCAAAAAAGTCGATGGCCTTGAATACGAAATCATTTTCGATTCGACCGGCAAGGTTATTTCCGAGAAGAAAGACTGATTACGGTCGCCTGACACGAATCGCCCGCCAGGCGGTTCGCCCCGACCCTGATCGCCCGCAGCGACAGGGTCGGTTTTTTTAAACCTCGCCTTCACCACCGTTTTTGCGCCGCGCCAGCCATTGATCCCGGGTAATTTCCCACAGATCGCAGACAAATCTTCCGCTCACAAAGTCCTTCTCTTCGCTGCTTACCCTGTGCATGCCGGCCCGCTCGGAGATGCGTCGCGATCCGGTATTCGGTGCGGCTTTGGGCACCCTCATGCTCTCGCGATTCAGGGTCTGGAACCAGAAAGCGTCCACCGTCTCGCAGGCTTCGCTCATCAGGCCCTTGCCTTGATACTCGGGGGCCAGCCAGAAGCCCCTGTTGTTGTCGACGGCATCCATCAGGCTGATGCTGCCGATCAACTCGGCAGGTTGTGACAGCAGGCGAATCGTCCAGTGCCATTCTTTGCCCAGCGCGATGGCCGGTAACGCCACGTCACGCAGGAAGCTCAGCGCACCATCTGCCGGGTAGGGCCAGGGGACGACGGCATTCAGGTAACGCACGACTTCCCAATGGGCAAACCGTTCCTGGATCGCGGGCGCGTCGCCGAGCTGCAATGGCTGCAACATGAGACGCCGGGTGTGCAATGTCGGTGTAACGGGCATGGGCATGCTTCCTTGCAATGGATTTGAGCCGAGACTACCTCTCAATGCCACCCATTAAAAAGCCCCCGTAAAAACGGAGGCCGGTGCTGATCGTTGCGTCGGGGGGTGGTATTAGCCGTTGCTGCAACCATTGCCCATCACGCGGTACTCCAGAATATGACGCTGGCCCTGATGGTCTTCATAGGTCATCTGTGCCGGTACGACTTCGCACACATCGGCCGTTGGCGTCACGCTGATAACATTGGCAATGTCGAGGTCGGTGGCGTAAGTGTAATGTTCAACAGCCAGTTGCTGTGGTGCAACTGCAAGTTCGTCAGCGGCAGCCAGGGTTGAAAAACCAATCAATGCAAGAGCGATCAAAGACTTCATTATTAAAACCTTAAGCAATCACGAATCACTGACTTCAATTGCCGTGCCGGCGGGAGAAGTTGTTACGCTGTTGGAGGATATGGCGTAACACGAAGTACCGTGCCCTGTTTCAATGTTGCGGTGAGGGATGAACATAGAATACGCGCCGGGTGTTTTGATTAAAGTCAAAAGATCGCCAAGCAGTCTTGCCGGATCAGTAACAATCCCCCGGGGTTTTCTGGGCGCAATAAAAAGCCCCCTGAAAACAGGGGGCTCGGGGCCGTAGCCGCAGTTTGTCAGTGGGTGCTGCAACCGTCGCCCATTGCCTGGTACTCAAGGGTGTGGCGCTGACCCTGGGAGTCTTCATAGGTCATGGTCGCCGGTACGACTTCACATACGTCTGGAATAGTGGACAGGCTGATCACACGTGCAATGTCCAGTTTCGTACCATAGCTGTATTGTTCTGTCACAGGCTGTTGAACCGAAGAAGTTTCGCCTGCAACTGCCAGCGTTGCAAAGCCGGCAAGTACGAGTGCAATTAAATTTTTCATGGTGTGGCCTCTAAAGTAATCAAGAGTTAAAGCTGACTGACTTCATTTGCCGATGAGGCGGGAAGAAGTTACGACACATGTAAAAGTTATCAAGTGCGTACGAAGTACCGTGTATCAATGTCAACTCATGCGTGAAGCATGCGAGCAAGGTTACGCTGATCCATCAAAGCAAAAAGGCCTGATGGCAAAAGGCTCTATTACCGCTCGGGTAACAATGTGAGGGTGCTGTGGCTTTTTTCAAGTGCCCCGGCTGTCACCTTGCTGGCATACTCGCCTCTCTGATTCAGGAGTCAGTCACCCGCATGAATGTCGAGTCCCCCCTTAGTGCATATCAACAGGCCATCGAGCAGCTGGGTTTTGTCCATGACCCTGCCCAGTGGGTGGCGGTACAGGCGTTGCAGCGTTGCCATGAGGCATTGCACGGCGGTGCGCAGCCGGTCAACGGCGTGTATTTGTGGGGCCCGGTGGGCCGGGGTAAAACCTGGTTGATGGACCGGTTCTACCAAAGCCTGCGGGTGCCGGCCCGGCGTCAGCACTTTCATCATTTTATGCAGTGGGTGCATCAGCGCCTGTTTCAGCTGACCGGTACGGCAGACCCGCTCAAGGCATTGGCCAAAGGCCTGGCTGAGGAAGTGAAAGTGCTGTGCTTTGACGAACTGTTCGTCAATGACATCGCTGACGCGATCATTCTGGGGCGTTTGTTCCAGGTGATGTTCGACGAAGGCGTGGTGCTGGTCTGTACCTCTAACCAGCCCCCGCAAGACCTCTACGGCCACGGCTTCAACCGGGACCGCTTTGCGCCCGGGATCACGGCGATTCTCAAGCATATGGACGTAGTGCCGGTGCAAGGGGTTGAGGACCACCGGCTGCACCCCGGGATTGCTCATCAGCGCTATTGGGTGACCGTGCCGGGCCAGCCGGGCGCGATCGATACGGTGTTCAGGGACCTGACCCGGGGGCAGGCGGTGTCTGATCAGCCGATCAGCGTGGGTCATCGCTCGCTGAACGTGGTGCAGGCCAGTGATGCGGTGCTGTGGTGCAATTTTCATGAGCTGTGCGAGCAGCCGCTGGCGGCCACCGAGTTTATGGACATCTGCGACCGCTACAAGGTGATGTTGCTCAGCGATGTGCCTTGCCTGAGTGCCGAACAGCGTGAGGGCAAAATTGCCCGCGGCACGGAAGACGGGGCAGTGAAGGTCGAGGCGGGGGATCGGGAGCTGCCGCAGCTGTCCAGATACGATGACAGCGTGCGGCGTTTTATCGCCCTGATCGATGAATGCTACGACCGTAAAGTGCCGGTGTGCATCGAGGCTCAGGTGCCAATTGACCAGCTTTACACCAAAGGTTATCTGGAGTTCGCCTTTCGCCGGACCTTGAGCCGTCTGCAGGAAATGCAGCTGCAGCGGTTTGGTCTGCAATAACCCGTGATTTGGTTGAAACCCTGTAGATACTCTGTTCCCGGTCAAGCACTGGCGAAGTGTTTCTCGCTAAACGGCTTGGCCGGATCAAAGGCGTCCGAGGCGGCAGGCGGGCCTGTTTGGTGTCGGGATCTGTGACGCCTCCAGTCCGCTGTGGGAGCGAGCCTGCTCGCGAAGGCATCACTGGGGTTTGCCAGAAAGATCGCGTCGCCTGTTTCGCGAGCAGGCTCGCTCCCACATAAAAGGGTGTTGTTTCAAATCTGGTTATTGCCTTTGCTTTGGCTGTAGTCAGGGGATTGTAAAAACAACGCGAATGCCCCTATTCCAGTTGGCGTGTATGGCGGATATGTACTTGGTGGTTCTGTTGTTTTTGCAGCTGTTGAACAGCGTACATATCCATTCGATGCGCCACGGCTATCTACGGGTTCCGCCCTTACGGCGGCTCACTTTTGTCAAACAGCCGAGTGTCGGACCACCACAAAAATAAGCAAAAAGGCCTTGCCCCGGCGTACGGCCCTCGCTGCGCT
>JBILYW010000278.1:0-5170 GCA_044377555.1 Pseudomonas sp. | reverse complement strand
CGGAGCGCACCAGGAAGGTACCCAGCAGGCTCAGCGAAAACGCAGCAATGGCCAGCAACACGGTCCAGCTTTTGAACACGCCACGTTTTTCGGTCACGGCCAACGAGTGAATCAGCGCGGTGCCCACCAGCCACGGCATGAACGAGGCGTTTTCTACCGGGTCCCAGAACCACCAGCCGCCCCAGCCAAGTTCGTAGTAGGCCCACCACGAGCCCAGGGTGATGCCGATGCCCAGAAAGGCCCAGGCAACGATTGTCCACGGGCGCGACCAGCGCGCCCACGCGGCGTCCAGTCGGCCGCCGAGCAATGCCGCAATGGCGAAGGCGAACGCCACCGAGAAACCCACATAACCCATGTACAGCATCGGCGGGTGAACAATCAGGCCGATATCCTGCAGCAGCGGGTTAAGGTCATTACCGTCCGAAGGAATCTGCGGCAGCAAGCGCACGAAAGGGTCTGAGGTCAGGATCAGGAACAGCAGGAAACCGATACTGATCATGCCCATGATCGACAGCACCCGCGCCAGCATCACTTGCGGCAATTGCCGGGAGAAGATCGATACGGCGAAGGTCCAGCCGCCCAGAATCATGGCCCACAGCAGCAGCGAACCTTCGTGGGCGCCCCACACGGCACTGAACTTGTAGTACCACGGCAGCGCGCTGTTGGAGTTGCTCGCTACGTACGCCACCGAAAAATCGTCGGCCATAAAGGCATAAGTCAGGCAGGCGAACGAGAACAGCAAGAAGGCAAATTGCCCCCAGGCGGCGGGTTGCGCCAGGCTCATCCATAATTTGTCGCCGCGCCAGGCACCCAGCAGCGGCACGATGGCCTGCACAATGGCAAAGCACAGCGCCAGAATCATGGCCAGGTGGCCCAATTCAGGAATAAACAGTCCAGACATCATCACTTAACCTCTTTCGCCGGTGCAGAGCTGCCCGGTACAGGCGCGGATTGGCCACTTTCATTCAGCGCCTTGGTCACTTCAGGCGGCATGTATTTTTCATCGTGCTTGGCCAGCACTTCGTCGGCCACCACCACGCCCTGGGCATTGAGCTTGCCCAGCGCGACGATGCCCTGCCCTTCACGGAACAGATCCGGCAGGATGCCGCGATACGTAATGGTCACGGACTTGTTGAAGTCGGTCACCACGAACTGCACGTCCAGTGAGTCACCCGAGCGTTTGAGCGAACCGTCTTCAACCATGCCGCCGGCACGGATGCGGGTGTCCAGTGGCGCTTCGCCATTGGCGATCTGGGTCGGGGTATAGAACAGGTTGATGTTCTGCTGCAGCGCGCTCAGGGCCAGAGCCACGGCAGCGCCCACCCCCACCAGAATCGCCAGGATGATGATCAAACGTTTTTTACGCAGCGGATTCACTTCGAATTCTCCCGACGCAAACGACGCGCCTCTTGTTGCAGATAACGTCGGCGCGCCATGATCGGCAGCGCTACGTTCAACGCCAGTACCGCCAGGCAAATGCCATAGGCCGACCAGACATACACCGCGTGATGGCCCATGGCGATAAAGTCGCCAAAAGAAGCAAAACTCATCGCGCGCCCTCCAGTGCCTTCAGCACCTCAGCCTTGACCCAACTGCTGCGCGCCTCGCGCTTGAGCACTTCCAGGCGCATGCGCAACAGCAGCACCGCGCCAAAGAAGCAATAAAAGCCCACCACCGTCAGCAGCAGCGGCATCCACATTTCCATGGGCATGGCCGGTTTTTCGGTAAGGGTGAAGGTCGCGCCCTGATGCAGGGTGTTCCACCACTCCACCGAGTACTTGATGATCGGGATATTGATCACACCCACAATCGCCAGCACCGCGCAGGCCTTGGCCGCGCTGTCACGATTGGTGATGGCATTGCCCAGGGCAATCAGGCCGAAGTACAGGAACAGCAGAATCAGCATTGAGGTCAGGCGTGCATCCCACACCCACCACGAACCCCAGGTCGGTTTGCCCCACACGGCACCGGTGATCAGCGCGACGGCGGTCATCCAGGCACCGATGGGCGCGGCGGCCTGCAACGCGATATCAGCGATTTTCATTTTCCAGACCAGCCCCACCACACCGCACACAGCCAGCATCACGTAGCAGGATTGCGCCAGCATGGCGGCCGGAACATGGATATAAATGATCCGGAAACTGTTGCCTTGCTGGTAGTCCGGCGGTGCAAACGCCAGGCCCCAGACCACCCCGCAGGTGATCAGCAACACGGCGGCAATGCTTAACCACGGCAACAGCCGCCCACTGATGGCATAGAACCATTTGGGCGAGCCGAGTTTGTGAAACCAAGTCCAGTTCATCACGCTGTTTCCATCACGGTGCTTGGACACGACCATCAGGGGTCGCTATCAAAGCCAGGGTCTTTACTGGCCCCGCAGGGCCAGACCTCATTATTCGCCGACGCTGATTTTCAGCCCGGCGGCTATAGCAAAAGGTGTAAGGGTTACTGCCAGGGCGGTCAGGCTACCAAGCCACAGCAGATAACCGGTTGCGGGCATGCCTTGTAATGCCGCCTGCAAGGCGCCACTGCCAAGAATCAGCACCGGTATATATAAAGGCAGAATCAGCAACGCAAGGAGCAGGCCGCCACGCTTGAGGCCCACGGTCAGCGCCGCCCCCACGGCCCCCAGCAAGCTCAACACCGGCGTACCGAGCAGCAGCGACATCAGCAGCACCGGCAGGCAGGCTACCGGCAGCCCCAGCATCAAGGCCAGCAGCGGCGACAGGATTACCAGTGCCAGACCGGAAAACGCCCAGTGTGCCAGCACTTTGGCCAGAACCAGAAGTGGCAGGGGGTGCGGCGAAAGGACCCACTGTTCCAGCGATCCATCCTCGAAATCACTGCGAAAAAGCCCGTCCAGCGAGAGTAAAACCGCTAAAAGCGCCGCTACCCACAACAGGCCCGGAGACAAGGTTTGCAACAATTGAGTCTCAGGACCGACCGCCAAAGGGAACATGGCGATCACGATCGCGAAGAACACCAGCGGGTTGGCCAACTCGGCCGGACGGCGAAACAGCAAACGCGCCTCGCGCGCCACCAACACGGCAAACACACTCATACAGCCCAACGCCCCAGGTCGATATCGCGGTAACCGGCCGGCATCCGGGTCAACGTATGGTGAGTGGTAAGCACCACCATGCCGCCGCGTTCGCAGTGGCCGGCCAGGTGTTCTTCAAGTTGCGCCACGCCTTGCTTGTCGAGCGCGGTAAAGGGTTCGTCCAGAATCCACAGCGGCGGGCTGTCCAGATGCAAGCGGGCCAGCGCCACACGCCGCTGCTGCCCGGCCGACAGGGTGTGGCACGGCACATCCTCGAAGCCCTTCAACCCCACCGCTGCCAGCGCCGCCCAGATCGCTTCGCGGGTAGAGGGCCGGTGCAAGGCACACAGCCAGCTGAGGTTTTCTTCGGCGGTGAGCAAATCCTTGATCCCGGCGGCGTGACCGATCCACAACAGGTTGCTGGTCAATTCGCTGCGTTGGGTGCTCAAGGGGTGGCCATTGAGCCGCACTTCGCCCGCCGTGGGCTGCATCAGGCCCGCCAACAATCGCAGCAGGCTGGTCTTGCCGCTACCGTTGGGGCCGCTGATTTGCAGCATGTCACCGCTGGCCAGACGCAATTCGAGGTTCTCGAACAACATCCGCCAGTCACGCTCACACGCGAGCGATACGGCTTCTAAAAGAGGGCTGGTCACGTAATTGAGGCCTTCACGGTTCAAGTCGGCTCAGGCGCGGCCGTTAAAGTGATGCAGAATAAATGCATTTGCGGCCGGTTTCAGAGAGCCAGATCAAACATTTGTGATGTTTTCATGCCCTCTGAACGACGGGGCAGCATTATACATGCCATGTCCTACGCTAAAGAGGGCAATTTCGACAGGTTGTTACGATGAAAGGCGACATGAATATTCCACCCATCCCACAAACCGCGTCCAGCAGTCTGCGCTCCGGTCTTGTGGGCGGTGAAGTGCTCAAGTTGCTGCAGCCTGTTGAAGGTCTTATCCGGCCCGGCCAGAGCGCCCAGGCAGAAGTTCTGGCGCTCAAGCAAAACGGTCTGGCGTTCCAGTTGCTCCTCAAGCTGACCCTGGCCGGCGGGCGAGAAACCAACGTGCAGGCCAGCAGCAACTTTCCCTTGCCGCTGGGCACACAACTGGCCGTGACCCAGCCTTCGCCAGGCAACCTGGCGATCAGCCTGCAACAGGCGCTGAGCAGCAGCGTGGCCACCCTCACCCGTCTTGATACACAGCAACTGCCGGTGGGCACGCTGCTGCAAGGCAAAGTGCTGACAACCCAGGCTTTGCCCCAGGCTGCCGGGCAACCGGCAATCTACCGCTCGCTGGTGACACTGCTCAACAGTGCCTTGAGCGGCAGCACCCTGACCCTGGACAGTCCGCAGCCCTTGCGTATCGGCAGCTTGCTGAGCGCCCGGGTGCAAGATCCGCAAAGCTTGAGCTTCGTCCCGCTCAGCGGGCGCCAGGAGCAACTGGCGATTGCACAACAACTGGCAGCACAACAAAGCCGCCAAGGCTCGCTGGAGGGACTGCTTAACGCCCTGCAAAAACTCCCGCCCAGCAACAGCATGCCCGACGAATTACGTACCTCCATCGACAAACTGCTGGCGGGTTTGCCTACGCCTTCACAGCTGAGCAACCCCAAAGCCTTGAGCTCTGCCCTGCTCAACAGCGGAGCCTTTCTGGAAGCCCGGTTGCTGGGCGGTCAAACCCAAGCCCTCGCCCCGGACATGAAAGCCACCCTGTTGCGGCTGATTGCGCAGATCCTGCCCGGCGTGCCGGCCAGCACCGCCTTCAACCCCGCCATGGCTGCCAGCACCCAGGCCCAGGCCATGCCGACCTTTGTACGCAACGCGCTGGGCATGCTCGGGCAGGTCGGCGCCAAGCCACAACCGGGTGGTTTCCCCCTGCCCCGGGGCTCAGTGCAAGGCGGCGCAAATGAGGACAGCCTGGAAAACCTGCTCAAACTCGCAGCAGCGGCCATTTCCCGCCTGCAGAGCCACCAGCTGTCGAGTCTGGAGCAAAGCGGGCGCACCGCCGATGGAGGCGTGCTGACTACCTGGCAACTGGAAATCCCGATGCGCAACGCCCATGACATCGTGCCGTTGCAGGTCAAATTCCAGCGCGAAGACCCGCCGGAGAAACAACCGCAAGACAAACCCGA